>CAZBZK010000012.1:28135-30550 GCA_964496365.1 uncultured bacterium | reverse complement strand
TGATTTAATTCCCAAAACTCTGTTAGAACCACTTTCCAATTTTTTGCAAAGAGTGTCTGCATCTTTCTCGCTATTAAGGTAACTAAATACAACATTCATTTTCCTCTTTGCCAGACATTGACAAATTCCTCTCCCAATACCTCGGCTACCTCCTGTAACAATGGCTGTTTTCCCTGCTAATCCTTCCATAATTTTCCTTTATAATATTTTTTCACATTCCACAGAGTTATTTATTTGATCCAAATAGGGTTTCATGTGATTCTTAACAAATTCCGTCATTCCCGTTAGTTCAGTAGGGACAAAAAATGTGGCTTTATTCAATGTAAAATCCCCACAATACAATTGTTTTCTAATCGCTTCAATCATTAATGGAATTGCCAATCCAAATTTTTGAAGATCTTCACGGACATACATTGCGGTATAACGAACGGTGTCTTTTGCAATTCTATGATTGATCTGCCAACCCACAATCTCATTTTTGTAGAGCAATCCCAAACTGTTTAAATGTTCAATTATATCCATATCTTTAAAAGGTGATAAAATCTCAGGAAAACTTTTTTTTGATACATATTGTTTCTGAATAAATGTTTTCTGTTTTTGAGTAATCTCACACCATGGAAAAATCTTGAATGAAGACGGTAACATTTGTTTTTTTAACCAAGGAGCTTTCCGTAAACTGGAGCCAAGACACCGACACATGATACCTCGATTTTTTAATGGACTGAATGATGAATCTTGAAAAATTTTGATTATAGTTTCAGAGTAAGGTCGTCCTTCTTCAAATACCGATTTAATCTTTTTAATCCCACTATTTTTTCCATAAATTAAAAATTTTACAAGCAGTTTTTTCCCAAGTCCTTTTAATCTGAACTCCTTGTCAATGAAAATGGAAAGCAAATCAAATGTACCCGATTCAGTCCCATTATTAACTAAAATTAATCCAATTGGTTTTTCAGATTTTATAACGGTCATACCCATAACGCCATTCCCCAATGAGTGCTCACTTAACAAACTTTGAAACGCAGGAAACGTCATGTGTTTGACGAATTGGAGGGATTTACTTTCTAATGGTTGAAATTGAAAATTCATTCAAAAATAGAGACACAATGGTAACTTCAGGAATGATATGAAATAGGTATTCGATTACATTCAAAGAAGAAAATTCAGTAATTCGTTTTACGGATTGTTGTTAATTAAAATCCATAATCGTATTGTTCGTGAGTCAATTTCTCCTTACCGATTATCCTTTTTCGTAACTAACATCCGTTCTACAATTTGAATCAATGTTAATTTCCCTTGAATGGTTTTTAATTCCTCATCAGTCAATAGTGGTGGCTTTAAATCCTTTACAACATCTTTTGCTGTGGTGAACGCTTTGTTTAAATCCCCTTGGGAAAAATTATATCCATACACCTTCCCAATTTCAATAATTTCTGAATCTTCTTTAGCATCGAGAACCGCTTTTTCCATCGAATCAATTTTCGGAATATCAATTAAAAACCGTATTATATCATCCATTGTTTATTTCTTTTCCTATTTTAGTAAATGAATTCTTGAATATTAATACTTATATGATGTACGTTTAAAGCAGTTAATAAATTAGGATTGGTTCTTTTTACTCATAATCTCCCAAGGAATTATTTATGAAAAATGTACTTTATATATTAGGAAAATTATCAGATAGTGACATTGAATGGCTGATAAACTCCGGTTCGGGGACATGGATTAAACCGGGTGAAAATTTGATTGAGGAGGGCAAAACCCCTGAAAACATATTTATATTATTGGAAGGTGGATTTGATGTAATTGTAAAAGCCTTAGATAACAAAGTATTAGCCCAATTGGGTCCGGGGGAAGTCATTGGAGAGATGTCCTTTGTTGAACCTTATCCTCCCTTTGCGACGGTTCAAGCAAGTGAAGAAGGATTTCTCTTAAAAATATCAAGAGAAATATTGAGAAAAAAAGTTGAACAAGACGAAGGATTTGCTTCCCGGTTTTATTTTGCAATTGCAGTCATGCTTGCGGACAGATTAAGAGGAAGCTTAAATGTAATTCGGTCAGCTCATGAAAAACAAGCCTCTGAAACGGATGATATGTTAGAACCCGATGAATTGGACTTAGACTCATTAGGGGATTTTTCACAAGCAGGAGCTCGATTTGATCGAATTGTTAAAAGAGTCAAAGGTATAAGATAATCGTAATTAATAAACACTAAAACTTCTGGAGCAAATAAATGGGTCAACAAATATATAGGAAGTCAGCCTTATCCCGAATGTCCAGCCCGGAACAAATTGATCAACTGATCAGTATTTTTAAACCTAAATCTTGGATTTCATTAATGACTTTATCTGGAATTGTATTATTTGTGGTTCTTTGGTCAATTTTCGGTTCCATTCCCACCACCGTTTCCGGTTC
>CAZBZK010000012.1:0-28035 GCA_964496365.1 uncultured bacterium | reverse complement strand
GAAAGCAATCTTTCTAAACTTCAAATCAATATTGAATCGTTAAAATTGAAGCAATTATCCTCTCAAATGAGAGAGGATCGGGACTTAACTGATTTAGAACAAACCGTTATTTCTAAAGAAAAACAAATCGAATCCCTGAAATTACAATTAAACCAAAGTTCTATAATCATCAGTCCCTATTCTGGCACCGTACAGGAAATTAAAATTCGTTCTGGTGAGCTCATTAATTTTGGGATTCCTGTGATAAGTTTAGAAAAATCTGATACAAAGTTGATGGTGACTGGGTTCATTGCTGGTGTGGGGCAACAGGTACAACCAGGCATGAAAGTTCAAATTTCTCCTGCAACCGTAAAAAAAGAAGAATTTGGTTACCTGATTGGAGATGTCATGACTATTTCAGGACTGCCGACTACCCGCCAAGGAATTATGAAACTGTTGAACAATGACCTATTAGTGGAACAGTTAGCATCAAAAGGTGCCCCGTTTACAATTGAGATTGAATTAATAAAAAATTCAGACACTGTTAGTGGTTATAAATGGTCATCGGATGAAGGTCCCCCAATTAACATTGAAAGTGGAACCATGTGTGAGTTGAGAGTTGTTGTCCGAGAACAAAGGCCTATTACTTTGGCATTGCCCATATTGAAGAAAACATTTGGGTTGATGTAAATCAACTCATTGCCTGACCTGCCATAGATGATTTTACATAAGATCCCTTTTATAAAAAGGTTGTTTCCATCCTTGGGGAAACGAACAAAAACACCCACCATATTGCAAATGGAAGCGGTGGAATGTGGGGCTGCAGCCTTGGGTATCATTTTAGGATATTATAAAAAATATGTTCCCCTGGAAGAATTAAGACAAGCTTGTGGAGTTTCTCGTGACGGGAGTACTGCGAAAAATGTATTAAAAGCTGCCAAGGAACAGGGGTTGAAGGGAAGAGGATTTAAAAAGAGTATTGATCAACTCAATGATTTACCAAAACCCTGTATCCTATTTTGGAATTTCAACCATTTCCTTGTATTCGAAGGTATAAAGGGGACAAATGTTTATCTAAATGATCCCGCAATGGGTCCTCGGATCATTACCTTTGAAGAGCTGGATGAATGTTTCACAGGGGTTGTTTTAACATTTGAACCGGATGAAACTTTTGAAAAAGGAGGGACAAAACCTGATTTACTCACTCCGTTATTAAAACATATCAAAGGAAATGAATCTGCCTTGATGTACGCAATCATTGCTGGACTTACATTGGTTCCGCTTGGGTTGGCAATTCCAATTTTTTCCCAGTTGTTCATCGATAAATATTTAGTATCAGGATTAAAAGATTGGCTCAAACCCTTATTGTTGGGGATGGCAATAACAGCAGTATTAAGAGCAAGTTTGAGTTATTTAAAAGATCATTATTTACTGCGTCTTACAACCAAATTATCCATTTCTATGTCCAGTAAGTTTTTCTGGCACGTGTTAAGACTCCCTTATCACTTTTTTACCCAAAGGTATGCGGGGGATATTAGTTCAAGGGTCGGATTAAACAATCAAGTTGCAAGTCTAATGTCTGGTCAATTAACCTCTTCAGTAATCGATGTGGTTTTGGCTGTTTTTTATGGGGCTTTACTCGTCGCTTATGATTTGGGAATGACCTTAATTGGTGCCAGTTCAATTATCATTAATTTTTGGGTTTTACGATATGTAAGCAGACGTAGGGTGGATGGTACTCGTAGAATTCTTCAGGACCAAGGTAAGTTAATGGGTGCTTTTATGGGAGGACTTCAACAAATTCAAACTCTAAAAGCAACCGGCGGGGAGTTGGATATGTTTCAACGTATTTCCGGTTATCAAGCCAAAGTCATAAATGGGAAACAAGATTTAGCACAAAAGACTTTTTATGTAGATTTAGTGCCTATGGTTATGGGAGGACTTGTGAATAATTTTGTATTGATTTTGGGTGCATACAGAGTTATGCAGGGTGATCTTACTATGGGTATGCTGGTGGCATTTCAAACTCTGATGACAAGTTTTACCGGACCGGTTACCAATTTGGTAGGTTTAGCTAGTCAATTACAAACCATGCAAGGTAATTTAAATAGATTGGATGATGTTTTAAGTAATCATGTGGATCCTTCTATTACGGTAAATCAAGAGCATGAGGGGAATGGTGATTTAAAAATAAATCGTCTTTCAGGAATGTTGAATGTTCGGGGTGTTTCATTTGGGTATTCTCCTCTTGAACCTCCTCTGATAAGTGATTTTTCCTGCTCCTTGGAACCTGGGGGAAGAATAGCACTTGTGGGAGGGTCCGGTTCTGGAAAATCTACATTGGCACGCCTAATCTGCGGATTGTTTGACCCGTGGAATGGAGAAATTCATTTTGACGGCAAACCCAGAAAGGATTACCAAAGGGAAATTTTATCGAACTCCATCGCATTTGTGGATCAAGAAATTGTACTGTTTGAAGGAACCATTCGGGATAATCTGACTATGTGGGATCACACCATCCCTGACCAGCAAGTCATTAGTGCAGCCAAAGATGCATTGATTCATGATGACATAATTACCAGACCGAATGGGTATGACTCAATGCTGGAAGAAAATGGGAAAAATTTCAGTGGTGGCCAACGACAACGATTGGAGATTGCTCGGGCACTTGTAAATAATCCCAAATTTATTGTCCTTGATGAAGCCACTAGTGCATTGGATCCCGTATCTGAAGAACTCGTTGACCAAAATTTAAGACGGCGAGGATGTACGTGTATCATCGTAGCCCATCGCCTTAGTACCATCCGTGATTGTGACGAAATTGTATTTTTACATCAAGGAAAAGTGGTTCAACGAGGGAATCATGATAAATTAATAAACGAGGACGGATTTTACAAAAAAATCGTCATGGCATCACAATAATTGAACATGAGTGGTAAAAACTTAGGATCGATTCAACAACTGTTCCTTGATAAAGGAACCGTGGAAAAATCCGGTGGAAATATCCCAATTCAGCTTGACAATCAAGATTCAGTTTGGTTCGTTTCTGAAGGAAATTTGGATATTTTTGGAATGGATATTCAATCAAAACGTCGGGAATTTGTGTGTGGTTATTCAAAAGGAGGTATTGTTTTTGGCCAAAATACAAAAACCAAATCAAATTACACCTTTTTAGGGGTTGGACGATTAGATACTCTAGTCTACAAAATGAGTAAAGATGATTTTTACAATTCAATATCCAAACAAAAATCTTCCCAAAAAAATGATAGAATCATTTCCAATTTAGAAATTTTTTCAAACTCTTTTCCTGAAATCACACGCCCCCAATTCTCTCAAGTGTTAAAACCAGGGGATTCCATTTCATCTAAAAAATCAGATGTCTCAGGTATTCATAAAGAAAATGTTTGGATAAAAGTTGAACATGGAGTTTTTGCTATTAACGGAATCAAAAATCAACTGTTGGATGAAAAAAACAGTTATTTCCCAGTTATAGAAGGTGCTTGGCTTGAATGTACTTTGGATGGATCCCTTTCCGTATTAGACTCTAAGGACTCCCTTTCAAAAAAAGATTTTCAATGTGGTGTTGAAAAATGGATTCATTCATTTTATCTATGGGCTGCTGAGGAAATAGATAATTTAATTAGAATTGACAATTACAAAATCGATGACCGTATAAAATTTGAAAAATCCTTTAACGCCAATGCCATTAAAAATTTATCTGATATAATGGAAAAAGACATTGATGAAGACAGCGGAAAATATACGGGGGATCCCTTTTTTAAATTATTTCACGAAATTGGTAAAAAAATCGATATTGAATTTAAACAACCACCAAGATGGCAAACGCCTTGGTTGTGGAAAAGAGCCAGTAGGGGAACAGAAACAGTTAAAACGAATGATTATACAGATCCAATTAAGATCATAAGCCAACACTCAAAAATTCGGTATCGACAAGTCGTATTAAATACAAATTGGTGGGAAGAAGATAGTGGTCCTTTTCTTGGTTTTTTTAAAAATGACGAAAGAAATCCCATAGGGAAAATGCAACATGCCGTTGCACTTTTACCTCAAGCACCCGGGAAGTATTACATTTACAATTCAAGAGAAGAAACACGAACGCCAGTCACTATTGATGAACTAAAAAAACTGGATGGAATAGCTTATGTGTTTTATCGTCCATTTAACGCAGTAAAATTAAAATTTAAAGAATTTCTGAATTTTGTAAAACCCGAAATAAAAGTTGATTTAAAATTAATATTTTTAACAGGAATTGCAGGATTCCTTCTTGGCTTAGTACAACCAATGGTTACGGCTCATTTATTTAATGCAGTCATTCCAAACGCAGATTTAGGGCAATTATGGCAAATGTTTATCTTATTAATAGTGGTAACGGTTTCAGGTGTATTGTTTAACGTCACTCAGGGTTGGTCCCAAATGCGAATGGAATCCAAGATAAATTCATCTCTTCAAATAGCTGTTTTTGACAGAATAATGAAGTTACCCTTACCTTTCTTCAGAAAATATCCTGCTGGGGATTTAGCCGTGAGAGCAACAGGGATTAATAAGGTAAGAGCGGCACTTGGTGGTGCAACCATGACATCCATTTTTACTTCTATGGAAGGAATGGGTAGTATCATCATGTTATTTTACTACAGTACAAAATTAGCATCCAACCCTCAAGGTTCGGCCATGAGTGGAGCACTTATGTTGGTTGCAGTGGGATTAATCATTTTAGCGATTAATATTACATTCACGGTTATTTGCTCCATAAAAATTTTAAAAATTCAAAGAAATGTTCAAAAAGTAGAAGGTCAAGTATCCGGGTTGGTTTTACAATTGCTTTCATCTATCGCTAAATTACGAGTGTCTGGAATGGAATCCAGAGCTTTCTCAGTATGGGCAAAAAAGTTTAAGGAACAAAATAAATTTTCGTTTATTTCGGGGCGAATAGGAAACTTTGTTAGTGTATATAATTTGGTAATTCCCACCCTTTCTTCCATTGTGTATTATTATATGATTTCGTTCTTATATGGAAGCAGTGGAGCTGCAATTTCAACCGGATATTTTATGGCTTTTTTCACATCTTTTACAGGATTTATGGCATCCATTACCGGTCTCACATCCACGTTGGTTGGTTTAATCAATGTAATTCCCGCAATTGAAAGATCAAAACCCATTATAGAAACTGCACCAGAAATAAATGAAAATGTGGATACTCCAGGTCCCCTAAAAGGTGAAATTGAGGTACGAAACTTATGTTTCCGGTACAAGGAGGACGGACCTTTAATATTGGATGAAGTTTCTTTAAAATCAGAACCGGGCGAATTTTTGGCACTTGTAGGTCCTTCTGGATCTGGAAAATCAACTCTGTTAAAAATGCTGTTAGGATTTGAACATCCTGAGTCCGGAGCGGTTTATTATGATGAACAAGAGTTAGCAGGACTTGATGTGTCTGCTGTTCGACAACAGATTGGAGTTGTCACTCAGGAAAGTGGCGTGTTATCCGGAAGTATTTTTCAAAATATAATAGGAGCATCCAATCGATCGCTGGATGATGCTTGGGAAGCTGCAGAAATGGCAGGACTCAATGAAGATATTGATAATATGCCTATGGGCATGAATACCGTAGTTAGCGAAGGAGGAAGCACCTTATCTGGAGGACAAAGACAACGTTTGTTAATCGCCCGTGCGTTAATAAAAAAACCGAGATTAATCTTTTTTGATGAAGCCACTAGTGCTTTGGATAATCATACTCAAAAAATTGTGAGTGACAGCTTGGATCTGCTAAATGCATCTCGAATCGTTGTAGCTCATAGGCTTAGCACCATCCAAAATGCAGACACTATTCTTGTTCTCGAAAAAGGGGTCATTACAGAGTCAGGAAACTTCAATGAATTAATGAAATTAAACGGTATGTTTGCTCGCTTAGCTTCGAGGCAAATGGCATGATAAAAATACTCATATCTATTACCATACTTCATTTCATACTTTATGGTGAAAACTCAAACTTTATTGATGTTCCATATTCTCAGGATATTGAATCTCGGATAGATACATTAGATGGAGTTTATATCTCCTTGGAAGAATTAGTAGCCATTGCCTTAAAAAACAATTTTTCAATTCAAAATGCTAAGTTAACATCAGAAATTTTTGAAGGAGGCAAAATTTCTGCTAAAGGAAGTTTTTATCCATTATTAACCTCTAGTGGTTCATACCAATTGGATCGGGACTATGATTCAAACACCGAAGAACTAAATGCTCAAAATTATAAAGTTGGGGTGAGTCAATTGTTGGGAGGAATAGGGGCATCTTTCAATGTCGAATTGGAATCATCAATTGCTGATCTCGATTTTATTGATAGTCCCGGTTGGCCCTCAGGTGACACTTTATATAGTTCTAAATTAACATTTGGATTAACACAGCCCTTACTTGCTGGATTTAATGTAGCTGGATTTGGTGTAAAGCAAGCCACAAAATCTAAAGAAGCATCAGACTTGAGATATCAAAGAGAAATTGAAAATATTATCGCTCAGGTGGAATTCGCATATTGGTCTTTAGGTGAAGCGGAAGCAAAAGAGGCGGTGTATTTAAAGTCTTTAAAAGTCGCCGAGGAATTGTTCGATAGAAATAAGGAACTAAAACAATTAAACTTGATTTCGGACTTAGATGTAATTACCGCAGAAAGTGGATACCAAGTACGACTATCTAATTGGATTCAGGCTCGTTTAAATCGTGAAAATGCCTCGGAAAAACTATTGTTTTTAATTTATGGACATAAAATAAAAGAAAGACTCGTTTCCGAAAATCAAGTAGTAAAAATTATCCCAAAACAAATAATGATTCCTGATTTATTAGATATAAAACAATTAGTGGGACATGCTTTACCAAATAGAAAGGATTATCAAGCTGCCAAAACAGATCTCTCCTCCTACAACCTTTCTTTAAAACAATCAAAAAATGCACTTTTACCTAATTTGGATTTATCCGTACAAATGTATTCAAATAATGAAACGGATGCTGTGGGAGACCAATTTGAAAATCTGGATAAAGATTTTGATTGGTTAGTTAATCTACAATTTTCTCACTTTTTTATGAATAAAGTTGATAAAGGTTCTTATATCTCGACCTACCACACTTACAAACAAAAAGAATTGTTATTAGATCAAATTGAAATTTCTATCCAACAAGAAATGAATGAGATTATAAGATCTTTAAAAACAGGACTGAAACGAATGGAATATGCGGACAAAGCCGCAATTGCATCCAAAAAACAATTAGATTCTGAAACCATTAGTTTGGAATTGGGTCTCAGCAACTCCTTTAGGGTGTTACAAACTGAAGAGATAACCGCCCAATCAGAATTGACTGCTGTAAGTGCTAGAGTATCTATAGCCAGAATTATATCACAGTACAACTTGGCTATGGGAAAAATGAGACAAATCTACGGATTGAATTAAAATATTTGCTTATTCATTTAGATACCATTTGAATCAAAATAGATTCAGGGGAATTCTTTTGTTCTTGAATTTCCATTTTTTCCTTTAAGTTTTCTGTATTCTTTTTATAAATCTTGTCTTGGGATATTTTGTTTAAAAATTGAAAAATATCTAATTCACTTAGATTATTGTCTTCCAAATAAATCCCAATCTTTTTTTGATGCAGAGTTTTGGGTAATACTATACATTCCGACTTTGAAGGAAGTAAAATCATAGGGCATCCGTTTGCAATTCCTCCAAGCAACGTAGCAGAATTGGATGTAGTAATGATAGCATCTATAAATTCAGAAATAACACCAAGTGGAATAAACTCTGAAACAAATAAGTTTTTTTGAACATTTTTCAAATGATAATCTGCCCTTCCTACATTGATTAAAGCTCTAAAATCAGATTGGGATAAGACTGATAAAATTGATTGGATCAGTTTGTTATCGCCAAATAACCTCCCTACATTCACGTATAATGTTTTTTGGTCAGGACGACTATTCGAGAGAAAATTTATCATAGGTTCAACTGAACATTTTGGCTCCCAAAATAAACTACCACAATAATGAACTTTATTATTATAACTTTTTGAAACCGGGTCTAAAGCTCTAATATTCCGACTGAAGTAAATATCCCCAAAAAGGTAATCCATTATTTTTAATTCAGATAATTGGGAAAGACTTAATTTTTTTCTAACTTTATTATGAATTTCCAACAATCCCAAGACCCGGCTTTTTTCAAATGTATAAGCATGTTTAGAGCCAAAAAGCAATTCTGCAAATCCAATAAGGCACAGTTTTAGCTTATTCATCTCTGAGATAATATAGGATGAAATAACTAAAGGATATGATATTATAACATCCGGTTTAATCTGTTTAACGATGGGAGTATACAGTTCGATACCTTCCAAAATGGATTTTGTATCAAACCATTTATCCACCTTTAAAAAGTTTGAATGTTCAGGTTTCAACGAGGTATGAACTAGGTTATATGAGTCTAATAGTTCGGAATATTCATCAGAGATAATAAAGTGTACGTTGTGTCCTTTACCTTGTAAACCAATAGCTATTTTCATTGCTGGAAATAAGAAACCATGAGAACTGGGGATTAAAAACAAAAACGTTTTGGAAGTTTTTATCATGAACAATACAATCAAATAAATGGATATTTCATTAGAATATTAACAGAATTTTAATCATAAATTGTACGGAATAATTCGAGATTATGAGAACAAAATTAGTGATGTATTTGGGAACGTTAAATTTAATTATTAACAGATGAAACAACACGGAATCATTCCTGGGTCAATCGAAAAATTTAATATATACACACAGGAGGAAAGCCATCGTATTGCAAAAACCGTTTTAACTCTCAAGAAGCATTGGATATCCAGACATCCTAAGTATCCAGTTTTTAGTTTCGGTGCAGTGAATTATTATGATATCCCAGGGTATACTCAATTACCCTATGTAGAAAATGTTAAAAAAAGTAATCCTGTACTATGGAAACATTTCGAATGGATGTATAAAAAATTAATCATAAAACTGGAGGAAATATTAACCGAACCGGTTGGATTTGATAAACAATTAGCACTCCCTGGATTTCATATTTTTGAATTTCACGATGTTTTCCGTTCTCCAGAAGCAGTTTCTCATCATGAATTTTTTAGAAGAAGAGACGACCCTGATGCTTACCCGGGAGTGCCGGTTCATGTGGATACACCTTACCTAGTCATTGGATGGGGACATGACGTTGATCTGAAAAATCCTATTTCATTCACATTGGGTATTCAATTGCCAAAAACAGGATCAGGTTTAAAGGTATGGAATCTTAGATTGAGCGATACCATTAATAAGTCAGAAAATGAAATTTGGGAGAAAATTGAAAATTCAACCCATAAGATTTATAAGTATGACCCCGGGACCTTAGTATTACACGATGGAAAGAATTACCATCAAGCGTGGTGTGGCGAAAATATTAATCCGGGTGAAATGAGGCTAACTCTACAAGGACACGGTGTTTTTTGCAGGGGTAAATGGATTTTATATTGGTAGATAAAATTGAATAAAGCTCAGTACATAACTGAAGTATTATTAAAAATTAGAGAACCTGAAAGTCCGACTGATCCCTTACATCGTCCCACACTGTTCTGCCCAGGTTTGACAGAAAAACCATGGTATAATTCACAAGATTTTGACTGGGTATACTCCTTAGAAAACCAAACAAATCTTTTTCAAAAAGAATTACACGCTGCCAACTCAAATTCACTCCCCTTAAAAGAATATCGAGAGCCAATTCATAATGGAAAATCATATCGGATCCTACATGATTCAGGACAATGGAACGTGGCTTATTTTTATTTTGAGGAAAAACGATTTGATCACACATGTTTACAATTTCCCAATATTGCAAAATTTTTAGATCAATTCCCTCGACGAACAGGTTTAGCCTGTCTATCTAAATTAGACCCTCACACTCATATTAAACCTCATTGTGGTTATTTTAATTTTATCCTTCGGGCACATTTAGCATTGGAAATCCCATCTAATAATTGTGAGATGCGAGTGGGAAACGATACTAGAAAATGGATTCAGGGGAAATGCAGTATTTTCGATGATACTTATGAGCACGAAGTATGGAATAAATCCAATACCTCTCGAACGGTACTCATGTTTGATTTCTTCCATCCAGAATTAACCAACAAAGAGATTGAAGCTCTTAGGAGACTATGGAGACAACCCCAAGCTCGTCAACAGATAAACGCTTGGGTTCAAATAATTGAGAACTCATAAAGTTATCCATAGTTTTATATAATCCTATCATTTCCTCCATCAATTGGAATTTGGGCACCGGTTGTTTTTAAACATTTTTCTCCAGACAAAAAACAAACTAATTCAGCTACATCTGACGATAAAACCTCCTTTTTTAATAAATTTCGGTTTTTATATTCTGAGATACTCATTCCATATTTATCCGCTCTTGTTTTTAATATTTTATCCGTCCAAACACCAGTATCATATACACAATCCGGATGAACCATATTAACTCTAATCTTATGTTTGGCTAATTCGATTGCACCCAATCTTGCCATTTGAGTCAAACCGGATTTAGCAATGCTGTAGGTTCCTGCACCTGGACCCGGTGCTCCTACATTTCTGGAACCGATAAAAATTATGGATGGATGAATTCCATATTTTAAATATGGAATACATGCCTTCATCACTTTATGATGTGTTCCAAGATTCAGATTTAGTTCATTTGACCAAGTATCATCATCAATTTGTTCCAATGCTTGTGAATCCGGAAATACACCTGCATTGCTAATGAGAATATCCATTCCACCAAATGAACATATTGTTTTTTCAATGGCTGATCGAATAGATGTTGTATCGAGTAATTCACATTGAATTCCCATATATTCATTTATGTTTGGAAACATTGTTTTGACTGATTCATTTTTATCCAATCCTACCACTACGCAACCTCGCCCCAATAATAATTCAGAACAGGCTTTTCCGATTCCTCCTGCGGCACCAGTGACAACAGCGATTTTCCCTTGAAATTCCGGTATTGCTTTATTGGTTTTTAATTTTGCTTGTTCCAATTCCCAATATTCCACCTCAAACAAATCTTTAAATGGAATTGGACTCCATCCTCCTAATTTGTGAGATGTTTGTAACGTTCGGATGGTGTGTTTGTTTATATCCATTATGGTGCTGGCTTCTTTCAGTGAGTTTCCGAAACAAATTGTCCCCATATTTTTCCAAAGTGCCCATTTTGGTCCGTTATCCAATTTTCTATGGTTTTCACTTTTGTGTTTTTCAAAATAAGAGGTATAGTTCTTAATGAACTGCTGAGATGATTGATTAATATCTTCATCTATGACCCAGGCAAAAGGCTTGGTGCGAATAACATGATCCGGAGTTACCGTCCCCATTACACTAAGAGATGTCGAGGCTGACATCTTTGAAAACCCAGCGGCTTCCTTATCATTATTCAAAAGCCCTAAACAGGCAAGTCCTCCCATTTCAGAGGCTTTTTTTCTGATCTTTGCTAACGTGATTAAATCCGGGTTAGACTTTGAGTTTTTATAGATTCTCCATACGTTATTTCCCCTAAGGAATTCTTCTGATTCATGTACAATTTCTATCATGTTCTCATAACTTGATTTTGCTGTGTTCCCAAAACTAAACACTCCATGGTTTAGCAAAATCATTCCCTTAATAGAATCCCAATTTACATTTTTAGTTAATTCTGATATTTTTTTTGCAAGAATAAACCCGGGCATAACATAAGGAACCACAAGAACCGTGTCTCCATAAATTTGATTTATCTTATCATTCCCATTAACTGAATTTGTGATTGATAAAACAGCATTTGCATGCGTGTGATCCACAAACGTAAACGGAATTAAAGCGTGAAGAATAGCTTCGACCGATGGATTTGGTGCATTAGGGTCAAGTGTCGCAAGTCTTTGTTCCCGAACCATTTGAGAATCTGAAAGAGAATCCAACGTCGCTAACTTTTGTAAATATTTCAAATCTACTGGTGCAAATCCCTCTTTTTCAATCGAAATTAAATCCCATCCACTTCCCTTTATAAATAGTGTATCAATTGTGTCCCCAAAAATGGTTTTGAATGTTCCCTTCATGGATGTATTTCCGCCACCGTGCAATACAAGTTCAGGATCTCTCCCTAACAATCTTGAAGAAAACACACGGAGACTGAGGGGATCACCTGAAAATAATTTTTCTTCTTTTTTGGTCCATAAACTTTTCATAATATTTTTCTTCTTTAAGTATTTCTTACCCTAATTTTACTCATGAATTGTAATAGATTTTCATTTAAACCATTCAATTATAATAGCGAAATTTACCTTTAATTCAATCCATACACATTAATGGATTTTCTAATACAACCCACACCAACAATTGAGTGGAAACACGAGTCTGTAAGGCTCATAGATCAAACTCAACTTCCTTTAAATGAAACCTATATAACCACAAAGGATTATAAAGTGGTTTGTGATGCAATTTTTAGACTTTCCATTAGAGGTGCCCCCGCTATTGGAGTTGCAGGGGCTTATGCTTGTGTTTTAGCTGTAAATGAAATAAATGAAAAAAACAATTCCCATTTTCTAAAGATATTTTTTGAAATGGCTGATGAAATCAAATCCACCAGACCCACGGCTGTAAATTTAGCATGGGCAGTGGACCAAATGAAATTCTTGGCTCAATCATCCTCAGGTTCTATTACTGACCTAAAACGAACTCTTCTTGAAAAGGCTCACCAAATAAAGACTGACGATCTCAAGCGATGTCACAAGCTTTCACTTATAGGTGCAGATATTATTCCCCATTCAGGTAACGTTATGACTATTTGCAATACAGGAGGATTAGCAACTGCAGGAATCGGCACTGCTTTAGGAGTGATTCAATATGCTCATGCTATGGGGAAAAATGTTCAAGTATTTGTCTGTGAAACCCGCCCTCTCCTCCAGGGAGCTCGATTAAATACATGGGAATTAAAACGAACACAAACGCCGTTTACCCTGCTTACAGACAGTATGGCTGCTCAAACCATGAAAAACATAGGATTGGATGCCGTAATTGTCGGTGCGGATAGAATCGTTGCAAATGGCGATACAGCGAACAAAATTGGTACTTATAGTTTAGCCGTTTTGGCACAACACCACAAAATCCCATTTTATGTTGCAGCTCCTCTTTCTACCGTAGATTTTCACACAAAAACCGGGGAAAATATTCCTGTTGAATATCGTTCTCCTGATGAAATTACAGGCATAAATAATAATCCAATTACATTTAAAGATATAGATGTCATGACTCCGGCTTTTGATGTCACTCCTGCCAATTTAATTGAGGGGATTATTACTGAAAAGGGAATAGCGACTTTTCCGTTCACTGAATCTCTTGAAAAGCAAAGAAATGAAACGTGATCTAAAAATTGGCATTATCGGTGGATCCGGATTAGAAAATCCTGATTTGATTCTTAACTCATCCCGCCAATCTCTAAACACACCCTATGGTAATCCTAGTTCAGATTTAGTGTGTGGTTCCATTTCGAGTATTCCCGTTGTATTTATATCAAGACATGGACTGGATCATTCCATTAACCCCACTGAAGTTAATAACCGAGCGAATATTTGGTCGTTGAAAGAAGAAAAATGTACCCACATTCTTGCGGTAACTGCTTGTGGATCCCTTAGGAAAAAAATAGAACCGGGACATTTTGTTTTCCCAGATCAGTTTATTGACCATACATCCAAACGTAAAAATACGTTTTTTGAGAATGGAAATGTCCATCATGTTTCCATGGGAAGTCCATTCGATACATTATTGCGAAACTGTTTGAGCCAATCTTGTGACACGTTGGGATTAAAACACCATAATGGTGGAACGGTCATCACCATTGAAGGTCCACGATTCAGTACGAAAGCAGAGAGCAATTTATTCCGAAATTGGGGTTGTGATATTATTAATATGTCCACCGTACCGGAAATTATTTTAGCCCGAGAAATGGACATGGACTATCAAAGTATTGCAATGAGTACAGATTACGATTGTTGGCATGAACATGAAGAAGAGGTAACGATGGAAATGATATATAAAGTCATGAGTGAAAATGTTAAAAAAGTGATACAACTGATTAAGCATGTGATTCCTGTAATTAGCATAAACATTGGGAAGGAAATCTCATGAACATCCAAAATATAAAAGATAGAATTCGTACCATTCCTGATTTTCCTTCTCCAGGAATTAATTTTAAAGATATTACCCCACTCCTTGCAGACCCTATTGCTTTTAAAGATTGTACCTCTATTTTTTATGAATCGTTTAAGGATAAAAAGATTGATGTCGTTCTGGGTATTGAAAGCAGGGGTTTTATTTTTGGTGCTCCTCTGGCTTTAAAGCTCAATTGCAAATTTGCATTGGCACGGAAACCGAATAAACTTCCTGCAGAAACACTTGCTGTTGAATATGATTTGGAATATGGAAAAGATTCATTAGAAATGCATTTGGATTCAATTCAAAAAAACGAAAATGTGTTAATCGTGGATGACCTATTAGCAACCGGTGGTACGGCAAATGCTGTAAAAACATTGGTTGAAAACTTAGGTGGGAATATCTGTAGTTTCGCTTTTCTTATTGTATTAAATGAATTAAATGGTCTCAATTTATTGAGTCCACACAAGGTTTTTAAAATTATTGATTATTAATAATTTTCTTAACTTATTATATTCTGAAACATCTGTTATACGCTAATCTAAAGGGTAGAAACCTATCTTTATAAAACAAAAACAACATTATGTCTTTTACAATAAAAACCCAAAATTGCCAAACAAAAAACCCCACGAATGTGGGGCTTGATGATTAATAGTTTCGTTACAAAAGATTATTTTGGTGGCTTCATCTCATTAAGTGTAAAAAATTCGTGATACTCAATATATGGTTCCACCATTTTTTTAAATTCCGGGTCTGATGCTCGTTTCGCCATCGCTGCCATATCAACATTTTTCATAATTATGATTGCAGTATTATCATTAGCCTTTCCATATAGAAAATTACCATTATTTACCTGCTCCTGATTATCTTCATTAGAAAGAAATAATTTTTCCCAAGTTTCATAATCACATTTTAAGTGTGCTATTGACGCCATATTTACTTGTCCCATTTTTTTAATCCTCTACTTTTATATTTTTTAGATTATTATTTTTATTATCAATCAAATCTACCCATAAATCCACAAACAAAACTCTCTTCCTTTTACCCCATCCCCACTTTTTTACAAAGAGGTGGGTAACATTATTTCCAATACTTTCGGTACTAATCCCAATTATTTTTCTCATCATAATGACGAATCATACATACTAAGCCACATATTATACTCAATAAAATAATTAGGGTATAAAGAACAAAAGTTGCTATCCACAAATAGACAGTTCTAAAGAGTATAATTAAGAAAGATGGCAACCAAGGAATCCTGATATTCTCATAAAAAAAAGGCTGAAAATTTGCCAAATTCAGCCGTTCTGCAAATTTAAAAAATTTTCTCATTAGAGAACATGTGGGGCACATCTTCATAAATTTATTGTTTATACTCACAAGCAAAGAACAACACTAATGGTATAAGTAAAAGGCGTTTCATTGGCGCAAATTTACACTATTTGGGGGTTTTATGAAAATCACGACCTAATTTGTGTGAAAGGTGGTAATGAATTTTCTAAAATCGGTATCCCAATCTGTATCCCAAAATAATTAATAACATCTGATACAATTTGATAGTTTAGACGCATTTCATTAGATTTTAATTTGAGTTTAAAACTATGTTATTTATTCAATCTGTATTGGTAATTTCACCCTCAATATTGTACCTAATTTGCCAGACAATAACAATGTTATAATATTACCATTTTGCACCCGTAGCTCAATGGTAGAGCAGTGGCCTCTTAAGCCATTGGTTGAAGGTTCAAGTCCTTCCGGGTGTACACGAGATTAGACCAAGTTTACCAATGGGTGATTGAGAATTATTGTTGGTTTATATTTAGCACTCAAAAATGACGAAGAACTCCCATTTTTCCGTAATAACCATGTATTTACCCCGGATTTTTTGCATATACTTTAAAATGGTATGCTTTAAAAATACTTGAAACAGTCTGCTATATTTTCATCATTTTTTTGAAGGTTGATTATTAGATTAATTTATTTTATCCATCAATTACATCTTTACGTGCAATTTTCCACTAATCCGGAATCATAGAATATTAAAACCACATTATTAATATCATGAAATATTTAATTAAATATCAAAGAAAAAGGTTAGGCTTCAAAACTAAAAAGTAGTTATTTTTTTTGAATTGGAAAAAATGTTTATCCTTTTACTTCAATTTTAAACTTATGTTATGAGTAATGACCAACAGAAAAAGTTTATGAGGGAAGCCATTCGGCTTTCTATTGAAAATGTAAAATCAGGCAATGGTGGTCCTTTTGGGGCTGTCATTGTGAAAAACGGAAAAATCATTGCTACGGCTGTAAATGAAGTAACGAGCACAAATGACCCAACAGCTCATGCAGAAATTGTCGCGATTAGAAAAGCCTGTACAATAATAGATTCATTTCAATTAGTTGGATGTGATATTTATTGTAGTTGCGAACCGTGTCCCATGTGTTTAGGTGCAATTTATTGGGCAAGGCCCAATGCAATCTATTTTGGGAATTCAAAAGAAGATGCAGCAGTAATCAATTTCGATGATCATTATATTTATGAAGAATTGGATTTGCCATTGGCTGACCGTAAACTACCCACAATTCAATTATTGAGAGATGAAGCACAATCTGCCTTTGTACAATGGCAAAACAGTGAACACAAGATAGCATATTAATGATTGAATTCATACTGAATAACCAACCTATAAATACGGATAAACCTACGGGTACTTTGCTCTTGGATTTTGTGAGGTATGAACAATCACTCATGGGGACTAAAATTGGATGCCGAGAAGGTGATTGTGGTGCATGTACCGTTTTGTTGGGAGAACTGTCAGATGGGCAAATGAGTTATCGTCAAGTCACATCCTGCCTAACGCCACTTGGAAATGTACATGGAAACCACGTGGTAACCATTGAAGGACTCAATATGAAATCATTAAGTCCCGTTCAGCAGTTCATGGTGGATGAAAGTGGAACCCAATGTGGTTTTTGCACATCAGGGTTTGTGGTGTCGCTCACCCAATTTTGTTTAGCGAACTCGACCCCTAGTCACACCAATGCCATTGCTTCAATTGACGGAAATATTTGTCGATGTACGGGATATAAACCCATTGAGAAAGTTGCAAAACATATCACAAAATCTTTGTTATACAAAGATAAAAAAGAAACCGTGCAATGGTTAATTGATCAAAAATTCATCCCGTCCTATTTTGACCAAATTCCAGATATGTTAAATGTAATACACAAAACAAAAACTGATTCTCAAAACGGAACAGTTGTAGGCGGTGGTACCGATCTTTATGTTCAAAAATACGACCAATTAATGGATCAAAATGTGAAATTAATTTCAAATACACCTGAATTGAGACATATCAAAATTGATAAGGGTGTTTGTAAAGTAGGAGCTGGGACAACCGCAACTGATTTATTGAAATCGGACATTTTTTTGTCTTCATTTCCCCGGCTAAAAGATCATCTAAAGTTGGTAGCATCTTCGCCTATACGCAATATGGCTACTTTAGGAGGAAATTTTGTTAATGCATCCCCCATTGGAGATTTTACTGTTCTTTTTTTAGCACTGAACGCCAAGATAACATTGGCCACCGATACCCAAAATAGAACCATTTATTTAAAAGATTTTTATAAAGGGTATAAAGATTTAGATAAATTTCCAGATGAAATGATAACCACAATTTCATTTAATCTCCCAACTGAAACATCCCATTTTAATTTTGAAAAAGTAAGCAAACGTATTCACCTTGATATTGCCAGTGTGAATACAGCCATACAACTTTCGGTTATTGAAAATAAAATTTCAAACGCTCAAGTTTCTGCCGGTGGTGTTGGACCCGTCCCCATGTATTTGCACGAAACTTCAGCGTTTTTAAATGGGAAAAAACTTTCACCTCAAACTATCAAATCCAGCATTGATATACTCCAGAATGAGATAAGTCCTATTAGTGATGTGCGTGGTTCATCTGATTATAAGCGACTTTTAATCCGTCAACTTTTTTATGCACATTTTATTACCCTTTTCCCCAACCAATTTTCTTTGGATTCATTCAAATGAAAAATATTGATTCTAAAGGACATGTCACGGGAACATCAATTTATTTGGATGATATTCCCATCATTCAGGGCACACGATTTGGTGTAGTCTATGGTTCTCCCATTGCTCACGGTACTATTACATCTGTTGACTATTCTAAAGCTCTGGAGTTCCCGGGCGTTATTAACATTATTACTCACAAAGATATTCCTGGGGAAAACCAAATTGGAGGTATTATTTTTGATGAGCAATTATTCGCATCTGCTGAAGTTCATTTTGTAGGGCAACCCATTGCTCTCATTATTGCTGAATCGGATCAGATTGCATATAAAGCACGGGACTTAATCAACATAGAAATAAACGAAAAAGATGTAATTGTTGACCCTCGAGAAGCGAAAGAAAAAAACCAATTCATTATTCCGCCTCGTAGATTTGTAATGGGTGATACAGAAAATGCATGGGACAATTGCACCCATATTTTCGAAGGACAAGCGGATTCAAATGGACAAGAACATTTATATATCGAAACCCAAGGTGCCTATGCAATTCCCTTAGAAAATGGACACATTCGCATTTCATCTTCTACACAAGGCCCCACGGCTGTTCAGCGAATAGCAGCAAGAGTCCTGGGTGTGGGCATGCATAAAATCGAAGTGGATGTGGCTCGTCTTGGAGGTGGTTTTGGTGGAAAAGAAGATCAAGCAACGCCATGGGCTGTTATGGCAGCTCTGGGAGTTTCCGTTTTAAATTCGCCGGTAAAAGTCGTGTTAAACCGAATGGATGATTTACGTATGACAGGGAAAAGACATCCTTATAGTTCCGATTATAAAATTGGACTTTCAGGCGATTTAAAAATCTTAGCTTACGAGACTACCTTTTATCAAAATGCTGGTGCATCAGCAGACCTCTCTCCTGCTGTGCTGGAAAGAACACTTTTCCATGGTACCAATTCTTATTATATCCCCAATGTAAACATGACTGCTTTCTCCTGTAAAACCAACTTACCTCCGAATACTGCCTTTCGGGGTTTCGGAGCTCCCCAGGGTATGTATGTAATTGAATCTGCTTTGGCTCATGCAGCAAATAAATTGGGTGTTCCAACCTATAGAATTCAGCAAAATAATCTGTTAAAAAATGGTAATGAATTTCCTTATGGTCAAGTTGCTCATGGGGTTGAGTTAACAAAAATATGGTCAAAAATGGAATCGAAGTATGATATAAAAACGGTTGAAAAAGAAATTGAAAAATTCAATTCAAACCATTCTCATGTCAAAAAAGGTTTCTCCCTTATGCCCGTCACATTTGGGATTTCGTTTACAAAAACCCCCATGAATCAAGCACGGGTGCTTGTTCATATCTATACCGATGGAAGTGTGGGCGTTAGTACAGGTGCAGTCGAAATGGGACAAGGAGTCAATACAAAAATGGTTCAGATTGCAGCACAAACATTTTCGATTGATTCAAATCGGGTTAAATTAGAATCCACAAATACAACTCGAGTCGCCAATACATCCCCTTCAGCAGCCAGCTCAACAGCAGACCTAAATGGAAAAGCACTTCAAAAAGCATGTTTGGCATTATTAGATAGACTTAAATCTTGTGCTGCGGATCATTTCGATGTATCCATTATGGATATTGTCATAAAAGATGGAATGGTTTTTGTGAATGAAACTGTGACAAAATTGAATTGGAATCAACTAGTCATGATGGCATTTTTAAAACGAATCTGTCTCACAGAACATGAACATTATGCCACCCCTACCATTCATTTTGATAAAACAAAAGAAAAAGGACATCCTTTTGCCTATCATGTTTATGGTTTGGCATTAACACAGGTCACATTGGATTGTGTGCGTGGTACCTATAAATTTGATGCGGTAAAAATTGTTCATGATTTTGGAAAAACTATGAATCCTCATGTGGACTTTGGGCAGATTGAGGGAGGACTGATCCAGGGAATGGGATGGATGACAATGGAAGATCTTAGGTATAATGACCAAGGTAAATTGCTCTCCAATTCATTATCTACTTATAAAATTCCGGATATTTATTCCGTGCCTGAGTTGATCTCCATTGTGCCGATTAAATCCCATGGAAGCACATTGGCAATTCTAAAATCGAAAGCAGTAGGTGAACCACCACTCATGTATGGAATCGGAGCTTATTTTGCCATTGACCATGCCATTAAATCATTTAATCCAAATTTTACCTCTACTTTTGATGCACCTTTTACCCATGAAAAAGTTCTCATGTCATTATATGACTCTATATATTTTGAATGAAAACAATCTCCTACTGGAAAAAAGTTTTATCCTTATTAAAAGAAGCGAAGAAGGTTTTTTTGGGAATGGTTGTTGATCACACAATTCACTCACCAGGAACAACAGGTGCCAAACTATTGGTTTCAGACAATAAAGAAATGATGGGAACCATTGGTGGTGGAATCATGGAATATGAATTAGTAGAACATGCACAAAGGTTACTATCAAATAGCAACTTTACCCCAGAAATCCATATACTAAATCATAACAAATCTGGATCAGGTAAACAATCGGGAATGGTTTGTGCCGGAAAACAAACCAATTTGTACTATGTTTGTGAACCTAAAAAAGACAAAAAAACTGTTGAAAACATCGTTCAGGTTTTATCTGAAGACAAATTTGCAATTCTATCCATTTCTATACATGGGATAACTCTTGAAAAACAAAAACCGGAGGTGAATTATAATCAATTTAATTTCACTCAAAATGAGGATGAATGGATTTATAAAGAACAACTGAAAAACTTTAAACGAATTGCTATGATTGGGGGTGGTCATTGTTCTTTGGCTTTATATAGAGTAATGAAAAATTTGGACTATGATGTGACTGTTTTTGACACAAGAAAAAATATTTCTACGTTAGATGGAAACCATTTTTCGGATTCATTTTATTTGATAGATGATTTCAAAACTGCTGCATCTCGAATTAGTTTACCGGAAATAACCAATGTCATTATTATGACGACCGATATTGATTCAGATATACGTGGTTTATTAGGCGTGTTAGACATGCCCTTCCCGTTTATCGGCGTCATGGGAAGTAAACATAAAATATCCGAAATTAAAAAAAGATTGATATCAGAAGGCATATCCATTCAACAACTTGCTCGGATCACGGCCCCTGTTGGATTATCAATGGTAAGTAACACACCTGAAGAAATAGCTATTAGTATTGCAGCTCAGTTGCTAACATTAAGAGACAAAAATTCTAACTAATATGATGCTTAAACCAGATTTTGCAATTACCAGTCAGCGTGTAATCACGTCCCAAGGAAGCAGATCCGGAGCTATTTTAATCCAGGGTGAAAAGATTTTAGATATTATTCCCATTCCAGATGTACCGTCTGAATGTCCAGTTGACGATATGGGAAATCATGTCATCATGCCGGGGCTTGTGGATACACATGTTCATATAAACGAGCCGGGAAGAACAGATTGGGAAGGATTTGAAACTGCTACAAAATCAGCCGCAGCCGGTGGTATAACAACTCTTGTAGATATGCCTTTGAATTGTATTCCTGTTACTACAACCGTTGAAGCATTGCATCAAAAAATAAAAACAACCGAAAATCAACTTTGGATAGACTGTGGATTTTATGGCGGTATCATTCCCCAGAATAGTCACAATATCAAACCGTTGGCTGATGCAGGTGTGTTGGGATTCAAAGCATTTTTGAGTCATTCCGGTATTGAAGAATTTCCAAATATTTTAGAACGTCACCTTCGGGACGTATTGCCCATTTTATCTGAAAAAGGGATTCCTGTGTTGGTTCATGCTGAACTGGAAAATGGAACCACTATGTCTGACGAAAAAAAATCCTATAAAAATTATCAAAATTCCAGACCAAAATCTTGGGAAAATAATGCGATTAAATTGCTCATTCAGTTGAGTAAACATTTTGATGCACGAATTCATATTGTACATTTATCTTCTTCAGATATGTTACCGAAAATTGCTCAAATACGGAATGACGGTTCTCACATTTCTGTTGAAACTTGCCCTCATTATTTACATTTCTCGTCTGAAAATATCAAGGATGGTGACACGAGGTTTAAGTGTGCACCTCCCATTTGGGAAGAAAAAAACAGGGAAAATCTTTGGTGTGGATTAGAAAAAGGTACGATTGATTTTATTACATCTGATCATTCACCATGTACAATAGAACTGAAAAATTTGGAAACAGGAGATTTTGAAAATGCATGGGGAGGAATTTCTTCAATCCAGTTTACACTTCCTGTAATTTGGACCGAATGTAAAACACGAAAATATTCCATAAATCAACTAATCAATTGGATGAGTACGGCACCTGCAAAATTTATCGGTATGGATCAGAAAAAAGGTGAAATTGCTCCCGGGTTTGATGCTGATTTGGTATGTTGGAATCCTGATGAAAAATACATCATTCAAAAAGAAGCCATTCAATTTAAAAATAAATGTACACCTTATGAAGGCGAATCCCTTTATGGTGTGGTGAAAGCAACATTTCTTCGGGGACAAAAAGTGTTCGAGAGTGGTGAATTTTTAGGTAGTCCAGCAGGAAAAATAATATTGAATAAGTCACACTATGAAGCATAAAAGATTCATTTATCAGGACTTCAACCCAAATGAATAATTCAATGATTGATTTGGCTTCAGAAGTAAATGGAGGTCGAACCTTATTGACAAGCGATGACTTTTTTGCACCCAAAGAAAATTTACTTAAATCCGGTCGTGGAGTATATATTGAAGATAAATATACGGATCATGGCAAATGGATGGATGGATGGGAGTCTCGTCGTAAACGAACGGAAGGAAGTGATTGGTGTATTCTACGGCTTGGAGTCCCCGGTATCATATCAAAAGTGGATATTGATACAAATCATTTTATAGGGAATTTTCCTTCACATGCGTCTGTTGATGCCTGTACCATGCCTAAATATTCAAGATTAGATGACATTGCTGAAACGGGTAATTGGGTTGAAATTTTACCCAAAGTTCAGCTAAAAGGGAATTCCCGAAATCTATTTGAAATTTCCACTGACCAATCCTATTCCCACATTCGACTTCGTATTTATCCAGATGGTGGTGTAGCAAGATTCAAAGTGTATGGGAATCCAAATCCTGACCACGAACCGGAAAATAATTTAATCGATTTCGCCTTGTCCACCAATGGGGGTGAAACGCTTTCCTGTAGTGATAATCATTTTGGTCGGATGGAAAACCTAATTAAGCCCTCAATAGGCATGGATATGAGAGATGGATGGGAAACCAAACGTCGTCGTGGTCCTGGACATGACTGGGTAATTTTAAAATTGGGATCTCCTTGTATCATTAAACATGTTATTGTTGATACACTCCATTTTAAAGGAAACTTTCCGGATACGTGTTCAATTGAAGGGTGCTTCGAACCCCATATCTCACACGATTCAATAATCGAAAACCAAACAGAATGGTCAAAATTATTACCAAAATCAAACCTTTTAGCAAACCAAGAATCTGTTTTTTCCCTCGACTTAAACTCGCCCATAACCCATATTCGATTTAACATTTTTCCTGATGGTGGTGTAAGTCGTTTAAGAATTTTAGGACATGAAATATCATGACAATTGAGTCATTGAATTCATTAACCAATTCTGAAGCAAAAAAACAATTTGAATTATGCTGTGGTGCTAAAAATTGGATTCGACAAATGAATCAATCTAGACCCTTTGAAACTGAAAATGAAATTTACCAAAAAGCAGAATCCACTTGGTTTTCACTTTCGACTGATGATTGGTTAGAAGCATTTACCCACCATCCAAAAATCGGGGATATGAATTCTTTACGAAAGAAATTTCAATCTACAAAATCCATATCTGAGACTGAACAATCCGGAGTAAAAAATGCAACAGATATCACTTTAACGGAATTGGCTAAAACAAATCAATTGTACGAGGATAGATTTGGGTTTATCTTTATAGTCTGTGCCACAGGAAAATCTGCTGATGAAATGTTGGCACTTATGAAATTAAGACTCAACAATAATACAGAAACAGAAATGCAGAATGCAGCTAAAGAACAAAATAAAATCACCCAACTGCGATTGAGGACATTATGGACATAACATCATCACTGACAAAAAATAATATCGAAAACACTCATCGCTTCCTTCATGCTGCAAATGCTCGTTTTAATGACATCTATCCTGGCGAATCATTGTCAAGGCAGCCTGTCCATACTGTTTATGGCGGTGCACATATTTTCAAAGAGGACACTGCCGAAAAAATGGGAGTGAGTGCTTTAAATCACCTTAATACCTACGCACCAAACTTTGTGGAGTTTGCAAAAATACTTGAACTCAATGGGTACGATGAACTTCCAAACACTCAAGAGGATATATCTTCTCTTAACGATTTTTTTACAAGCAAACCATCTGAAATTAAAATGAAACATGTTGGATATTTTGCTTATATCGTTTACCAACGTGTAGTGGAAAAATTATCGAAAGAAGCTGTAGAAGATTTTCGAATTGACTTTGAAGATGGATATGGGATTCGCCCCGATGAGGAAGAAGACAACCATTCGATGTTGACGGCTGAGGAAGTAGCAAAAGGAATGACATCAAATTCATTGCCCCCATTTATAGGAATTCGAATTAAACCATTATCTGAAGAACAAAAAAATAGATCCATTCGAACATTGGATATTTTTGTTTCTACTCTTTCCAAAAAAACAAATGGGATTCTACCTGACCAATTTGTAGTCACCATCCCAAAAGTCACTATTCCAGAACATATAACAGCGATAGTTCAATTGTTTGAAAAATTAGAAGAAAGAACAAAATTGACTGAAGGATCACTCAAGTTGGAGTTCATGATTGAAACACCTCAATCCATTTTAGATAGCAATGGAAATTCATCATTACTTTCTTTTGTTAGAGCATCTAAAGGCAGATGTGTGGGTGCCCATTTTGGCGTTTATGATTATACAGCTTCCACCAATATTACTGCTGAAAATCAAAGTCTAATCCATCCGAATTGTGATTTTGCACGGCATATAATGCAAGTTGCATTGGCTGGTACAGGGATTCGTCTTTCTGATGGTGCTACCAACGTCCTGCCCATGGAATCCCATCGCATTGGTGATAGAATTCCATTAACAAAACGTCAAATTGAAGAAAATAAAGCGGTCGTACAAAATGCATGGAGATTGAATTTTAATCACGTTAATCATTCATTAAAACATGGCTATTACCAAGGATGGGATTTACACCCAAACCAATTGCCGCTACGATACGCAGCAATGTACTCTTTTTTTCTGGATGGGTTGAGTTCTGCTTCACTACGTTTAAAATCGTTTATGGATAAAGCCACTCAAGCAACATTGATGGGTGATATTTTTGACGATGCTGCTACTGGACAAGCACTTTTAAACTATTTTCTACAGGGCATCAGTTGCGGTGCAATTTTAGAAGAAGATGCAGAAAAAACAGGACTCACTCTGGATGAAATTCGGACACGATCATTTAAAAAAATTTTAGAAGGGAGAAAATCATGATATGTAACATTTCCACTCACGTTTTGGATTTAGTTCAAGGGAAACCTGCAAAACAGATTCCAACTGTGTTGGAAAAATGGAGCGAGACTCATTCATGGGAAACCGTAGGATCGGGCATAACAAATGACGATGGTCGAATTGATAATTTTATGGAAGGCAATGATTCGATTTCAAAAGGGACATATCGATTAACATTTGATGTTTCATCTTACTTTGATTCGGAAGGTTTTTACTCTTCGATACCAATAATTGTTAATATTACACAATTAAATCGCAGTTATCATATTCCATTATTATTAAGTCGCTTCGGATATTCAACTTACAGGGGAAGCTAAATAATGGAATGGTTTACCTATACATATTCTGAATACTTGAATCTAGCATTTCGATGGTTTCATATCGTGGCAGGAATCAGTTGGATTGGACAAACCTATTTATTTAATTGGATGGAAAAAACACTACCACTTGAAGTTGATTCAGATGCTGATGACAATGTGTCTGGACAGCTATGGATGGTCCATGGAGGTGGATTCTATTTGGTGGAAAAACAGACTAAACCCAAACTAATGCCTCGTACACTCCATTGGTTTAAATGGGAATCGGCATTAACATTTTTAAGCGGTTTTTTTCTGCTCATTATTGTTTATTATATGGGAGGGCTTATGCTGGAACCAGATTCGGAAATGAGCGAACTAACCGCAGCTTATGTAGGGATAAGCGTATTGATTTTTGGGTTTATATTTTATCGGCTTTTGTGGATATCTCCGCTGGGAAAAAATGAATTTCTAGGTGCAACTATCTCTCTAATGCTCACTATTGGGTTGTTTATTGGGCTGGATCAAATATTCAGTTCCCGTGCAGCTATGTTTCATATTGGTGCACTATTTGGCACCATCATGGCTGGTAATGTTTGGATGATTATCTTACCCGCCCAACGAAAAATGATTGCGGCTGTAGAAAACAATCAGCAACCAGATATGTTATTGGGTATGAAAGCAAAAAATTGTTCAAAGCATAATACATTTTTGTCTGTTCCTGTTATTCTCATTATGATCAGCAGTCACTTCCCAATCACTACCTACGGGAATAACAACAATTGGCTTATGTTGGGAATTTTCATTCTCATTGGATGGGGAGTAGCAAAATGGATGAGAGGATAAACTGAATGGTCTTGTGATTATATTTCAATATTTTTCCCCAAATAAACAGAAAAAATCTGCACCTATATTCATGAATAAAAAATTAAATTTGGTTGAATGAAGACCATATTTTTACCTGTCCTGTTTACTACTACTTTACTTTTTGCTCAGGATACTTTTTCCATTGTTGCTGTAGATCCGGAAACTCAGGAAGTAGGAAGCGCCGGTGCATCCTGTATAAACGGTTCCATCATTATCAGCGATATCCATCCGGGAGTGGGTGTAATTCATACTCAATCCTATTGGAACAGTACCAATCAATACAATGCTTCTTATTGGATGCAGCAAGGATTCTCACCTGAGGAAATCATTGAGTTTTTAGTAGAAAACGATGCTCAGGGCAATCCTGAAATCCGCCAGTATGGAGTAGTTGATTTAGTGGATGGAGGCAGAAGCGCTGCTTTTACAGGACAAAATTGTTATGACTATAAAAATCATATTTTGGGTGAAACCTATGCCATCCAAGGAAATATTTTATTAGGACAGGAAGTCTTGGATTCCATGGAAGTGAAGTTTTTGAATACACCAGGCTCATTGGCAACTCGTCTTATGGCTTCTATGCAGGGGGCAAAAATCCCCGGTGCTGATACCCGATGTCTGAACTACGGAATCTCTTCTCTGTCAGCATTTATTCGAGTAGCCAAACCCACAAATACCGAAGACAGTTTATACCTTCACCTCAATGTAAATAACACCCAGCCGGGGATTGACCCCATTGATACACTTCAGGATTTGTTTGATGAATGGTATGCAGAAAACCCTGATCTCATTACAGCTCAGGTTTACTTTAATGAAGGTTGGAATTTAGTGGGATTACCTGCATTTATGGATGATGCAAACTACAACTCCCTTTTTCCTGAGGCAATAACAGGCACCTTATTTTCATTTAACACAGGATATATTTCCGAGAGTGAACTCATTCCCGGAATGGGATACTGGCTCAGGTTTCCCGAAGAGGGATCAAACTCAATCACCGGAATTCCCATTTATGATCTGACTCTTTTCCTCAATGAGGGATGGAATCTGATTTCAGGAATTTCATCC
>CAZBZK010000011.1:27254-33625 GCA_964496365.1 uncultured bacterium | reverse complement strand
GGCCCTGGGCAAACAATCCTGCGGTAAAAAGAGATACAAAAAATAATTTTGTAAAGTTTGAGGGTGAATTCATATTAATTCCTCCGTTTATGTATGTGATTATCAAAAAAATTATCTAATAAATTTTCAGTTTGCTTTAAGTTGTTACTAAATCTTATCATTAATATTTATTTCATAAGAATCATTTTATTTAATGAATGATAGTTCCCTGCAGTAAGCGTATAAAAATAAACACCGCTTGAAACAGTCCCACCTGAAACCGTACGACTATCCCACATAACTTCGTGAAATCCGGCTGGTTTGTTTTCATTGACTAAGTCAGCCAATTTTTGACCGGTAATATTAAAAACAGATAGGACCACGTGAGAGGCTTCAGGTAATTGATACTGAATGTGCGTCACAGGATTAAAAGGGTTGGGAAAGTTCTGAGACAATCCAAATGTTTCTGGAATCACTGGTTGTTTTTTAAGTGTGAGTTTGTCCGTATGTCCACTCAGAGTAATAGAACCCATTCCATCAAGAATAAACTCCTCATTCCCTTGGGTTGTCAATACCCACACTTTATGAGTACCAGCAGACTTCAGAACAGAATAGTCAATGATAATGTCATCAGCTGAATCTTTTATTTCGATGATTCCCTCATCCTGAATCAGACGTGTGTCCCCAGAAAACCGAACATCAAATATACCTGCAGGGGGTTTGGGCGGAAGGCCATAACTCAAAGATAATTCTGGAGTTAACTCCACACCAAAATAGAGATCCAATCCGTTTATATTTAATTTATTTTCGTTTAGATCGCTACTCATTTTTGGTAAGGACGAACCGGAAGATATAGATATGGTTCCAGCTTCTGTAGTCCGAATCCAATACCCATTTCCGGGTTCCATAACTGCAACAGGATCAGAATATGGAAATCCATAAACGGTTCCCGGCACAACAATACCATTTACATCTGAAATACCACCTGCGTAAGAAACACTACCAATCATATTCCAGTTTTCCATTAACTCCACCTCTAAATCATCCACAGGTAATCCAGTTTGGATATCGGATCCGGCTGATTCGAACCTTAACCAATAGCCTTTGCCTAATTCCAAAGACGTAACGGCGGTATTGGTTCCGTCCCATTCATACAAGGTTCCTGACACATAATTTGTGAATATTTCGGACACATGATTCATATCCGTATCCACCGCCAAACTGACCATATCCCATACGTCAAGGTGTGTCACTTCCACATCCATCACGTCCAACCCTCCAGCATAAGCACAAGCCTCGTCCGATGGATCCGACGTTAAATTATTATCCAAAGCAACCACAGTACCGCAGATAAAATCTCCATCCATGAAACCATAGATCGTCATGACTGTGTCTTGAGTTTGGAAATTAAACGTAGCATTGTTGTACATAAACTCCAATTCAAAAACAATCTCTCGCTGTCCATGCTCGAATTCAAAACTTCCGTTATTCAAGTCAAAAGACGAGCCCATTCCATCTCGATTTCCACCTATGATAAAATCTGTACTCTCAGACGATTCAAATTCACCACCTGAGGCGATAACAGTACCATCCTCCAGCTCAACAGAATAATATCCCTGTCCGTAAGCACAACACATTCCATCTCCATAACTGTCGTAAATAGTAAAGGTATAATCTCCATCCTCTAACCCGACGACAATTTCGTATTCCGTATTTGACTCATAATCACCACCGCTTTCAACCAATTGGCCTCCAGAGGTTGTGATTTCCCAAGAAGTTTCATTTCCATATTGGTCGGTTTGAATGGAAATAAATACCGGCGTTCCTGTCAATTCAGGATAATCGTAATCCCAAGACCAAGTGATGGAGGGTACATCCTCACCATTCAAATCGTACCATCCACCTTCAGCAATAACATTATAGGGAGGATCAGGTGGCGGAATATACACAAAGGTTTCACACGCCTCATTGGATGCACCACTTTCTGCACCGGGAAGATTGGCAGTTACGGTATAACAATAATCCATATTGGGTTCTAAATCCACATCGGAATATTCAGTGAGCAATATGCCTTCCGCCAACATATCACCATCTCTGTAAACGGTGTACGTTGTTTGTTCAAAATCTTCAAGAGTGATAGACATGGAATAAGGACCTTCTCCCAACTCATACCAATCTCTAACCATGATTAGGAATTCTGTAGCATGGTCTAAATTATTTGAATAGGATACTTCCATTTCGTTTTGATCGGCTACAAAATCCAAAGCGTTTCCGGGATCAATTTCCAGTGCAAATATTCCTAAATCAAATTCTTCGGTCTCATTTATATCTGTAACCGACACGGTTAATTCCTGACCATTACTCACCATAATACTAAACCAATCTGCATCGGCTATACAGATTTGTAAATTATAATCTCCCGGCTCAATAGCCACAGGTTCTGTAAAACTGTCATTATCTTCAAACTCATCATCCACACATTCTTCAAAACCTTCACCTTCACTAATTGTAAATGGAAAAGGTCCCGGATCCCAAGCATTGAACCAATAAATAAATAATTCCTGTCCTGCGATTACATTCAATTCAACGGTTGAGGGACCATAATATCCGCAACAATCGTCATTTTCCGCCAATAAATCGGTATAATTACCATCATCGTCTGTTTCGCATGAACCCAGCACATATAAATAGGTGTCAAAAATAGCTTCCCCTGTATCATCCTGTGATGTGATGGTTACACCTCCATCGTTTTCTACTGTATAATGAAACCATTGATCCTCACCTGTGGATTCATTAAATCCGGAAGATGCTGCAAGGGGATAGTCACAATCTTCACCCCAATCCACACAACTTCCATCGTCCATTGTGGCATCAGGATTGTAATTTGCTGCACTTGGATCTGTACATCCCCAAATTTCCAGTTCTCCGCCAACAGAAAAATCAAAAGTTCCTGCATCTCCCTGAGCGATTAAATTTCCTTCACCATCTGAAATAGACCAGGATATTTCGCTATCCCAATCTCCTCCACCGACCACAATAACGTAATTTCCATCCTCAAGACATAACTCATCTTCATCTTCCGATCCAGTCAATAATCCACCGTTGGCAAATTCATTATCGTTTTCATCGGTAATGGTATATTCAGCACCGTTCCAACCGTCTCCGTAAGAATCATACATGGTCATGATTAAACAATTATCATAACAACAAGAACCATCATCTTCATTTGCATCGGGGTTATAATTACAAGCATCGGAATCCATACATCCATAAACAGACGGAGTACCATCCGTAACTTCAAAATCTAAATAACTATATAATCCCTCACTCAACCCTTCTGCAATCACAATTTCGTCAATAGAAACCGTAATCGCCTGACCACCATCTCCATATGAATCCCAACTATCCACACTGTACATTCCTTCGCTAAGGGATTCAACAACAACCTGACATTCAAATGATTCTGAAAATGTTTTAGCTTCATCATAGAGAAAGGCTTCGGCTGAGTAATCATAAACATTCCATGACCCTTCTGATGCATATTCGTCTATACAGACCTGTATAGTTACCTCTATATCTCTTGTGCCTGAATTCACATTTACCTGACTTCCCCTGAGAGCATTGTGCCTGTTTACCTGTGTTACATGGATATAATCCTCTATTGTCCAATTGATTACAGGGAGAGCTAACGAATGAGCTTGATTTAAGAGTCTGGTTTTCACACCTCTATTGTAAGCAAGAACGGATTCTGCATTATCATGCAAATCACCAGACAATCCAGACAATTTTATGGCTTTCTTTTTCTGATGAAGTGCTTTTTTGGATCGTGGAAAATCTCGATCAAACACAGATGTTTCGGGCCCAAAATTAAATTCAGAATCCTGTCTGGAATTTGGTGGTGGAGCATATCCGGGCATCCAGTTTAATTCAATGGAATTCGCAGCAGAAAACGCAGTCAGATCTCGGGGACACGCTGGACAATCTATTGCCGTGGTTTCAATGGTTAATTCATAAGGTATGGGGTTTTCACCGGAATAATAAATCGTCCCCACATAAACCACTAGAGATTCGTCCGATAAATTAGTAAAAGAAGCATACTCCTCTGAATCCCAAGACCCACTTCCAGCCAAATCATCGCCTCCGCCCCAGTCGCAGATTCCGTCGCCATCATAACTTTCTACAAACAAGTCTATATCATTGGTTGGATTACCGGTACCATGGGTGGAAACCGATAAAATAGACCAAGGTTCAATGGTAACCACGGACCAATCAATGGATGTATAATCCCCAGGCTGCACCTGCCCATCAGGATTGTCATTAGAACACAAGGCGTAAGTCCACGTCCCATTTTCACCATGATCTGTGGCAGCATCTTTGGTATCATCGTCTTCAAATTCATCATCAGGACACCATCCCACCTGAGTAATTTCAATACTAAAATCACCGACTTCCGATGCACTCCATGCGGCGTCCAAAATAAAATATGTGGTTCCTGCTGTTAGTTCAAGAACCAGAGTTTCTCCGGTAGAAGCCCAATTATCATCTACGACCTCAAGTTGAGAACCACCGGGATCTCCGCAATCTGTAAACACAGCGAGAACATCATCAAAATCGGTTGTGGTTTGGATTGTTACCTCACCATCCATGGGCGCAGTATATGAATACACCACATCACCTCCAGTATATCCCCATGGTGTTTCAATGGATTCGGAATAATGATTCAAATAATTTTCAATCCCTTGTCCACCTCCGTTAGCCGGCAAAGTACTTTCAAGCATCATTGGATCTAAACAAGTTTCTCCATCTCCTAATAGCTCCAAGGAGGAAGCACATGCGGTATTTGAAGCATCGGATTCAACTTCGTCTGCAAAAATTTGGGTAACGTGGTAACACGTTTCTATGTTGGGTTCCACTTGAGAATCGGTATAGTTATTACCAGTCAATCCTCCTGCGATCTGCTCTCCTTCTTTATACACGTTGTAGGTTGGAATGTAAAGTTCAGTAACGTCAACATTTACAGTAAAATTGGCTGCAGGTTGCAAAAAGGCAGGATAGAAAACCGAAGACAAATTTATAACATCAAAATTCAAATTAATACATCCATCTTCATCAAAAACAAAATCGGAATCCGAAAAATAATCATCACATTCGCAGTCATCCATTAATACAATTCCCGAATTGTAAATTTCATCCTCACTACACATTTTTATTGAAACCGCATTGTTTTCATACGGCATCTCCAACTCATACCAAACTGCATCCCAATTCAACAGGGATGGACAATCGTTTTCCGCACCTAAGGTTGTACCTGAAAATGATGTGGGATAATCTGCTGGTACCGGTTCTGCGTTGACACATTCGTCATTATCCGGCACTGGGTTTTCATCCGGAACCGACACATTTAATACATAATCACCAGCACTACCTCCATAACCACTCACCACAATATAATACATCCCTGATGCCAATGTGCATTGGATTTCAGATTGATAATCACAATAATCATCATTACCATGCACTTGATTTCCAGCCTCATCAAACACGCCCAACCCTGTATCATATCCTGATCCACAAAGAGAAATGTTTAGTGCACTTTCGTTGTCCAAACTTAACGAATACACTACGTCTGGACCTGCTCCTGTATTTTCATCATGCCAACCAGTCCAATCACACGTTGACTCGGTTAAGCCATAAGGACCATAGTCAGCGTTAAATCCAACGGTGGTACCTTCATCTGAAAACGGAAGTCCATCAATCGCAACCGCATCTTCAAACGTATCTCCACCTTGTCGATTCGGATGAGAGCTTTGAGTAACATTAAAAAAACCAGATGCACGTTGCACTTTTGTTTCGTCTGATTTTATCCTCGAAAGACTAGTACCTCGAGAATCAATCCTATCACTCACAACCTCTCCAGGCATCAAACGATTCATGGGTACTGGGTCCCAAGCCAAAGAGATTCCGCCTGCAATTCCTTCGGCGGTTAGCTGAGGAACATCGGGATTCATCCATGCAGTAATATCCAACGTATAATTACCATAATTACTACCGAAACCATACACCAAGGCGTAATAAATACCTGGGGTAACATTTTGGAAATCAACTTGAGATTGAAGGCTGCAAAAATCATCGTTTAATCCCAATATATCTCCACCACATTCACTATAAATATCTAATTTAGTATCGAAATCCGATCCGCACAACGATACAGACATATGCTCATAATTATCATCCACTTCAAATCGATACCAATCGTAATCCCCTGGTTCTGAAGTACTAGAAGAAACCGATCCATTATTCACCAATCCATAATCTATGGCATATTCACAGGTTTCCCCGTAATTATACACACAGCTACCGTCATCAAGATTGGCATCTGGATTGAAATTAAT
>CAZBZK010000011.1:22134-27154 GCA_964496365.1 uncultured bacterium | reverse complement strand
AAATCACCTGTACTCAAGTTATTTAGGATATACACATTACCATTCCAACCATCTCCCCATGAATCATACATCCAAAAAGATATATCATTAAACAGACAATCGTAACTGCAGGAACCATCATCATAATTTGCATCTGGATTGTAATTGGATGCCTCCGGGTCTGTACATCCTGAAATTAATTCTTCATTGACTCCGAAAGGTGCATGAATGGTTCCACCTCCATCTGTAGAAAAACCACCACTTGCTAATTCAACACCATCGCTTGTCGTTACCATAAATGAAAACTCACTGGACCAATAATCTTCTGTGGAAAAGGAGTATAGATACAATCCGTCTTCTACGCAAACAGGACCATATACAGTATAGTCACCCTCTTCTGAATTTAATCCCGCATCAGCACCTCCGAATACCAAAACTGTATCCCCATCCAAAGCCGTCAAAACACTTATTCCCTCACATCCATCCCCATAAGAGTCACCTAAACTAAAATAAATTTCCGTAAAATCACACTCCGGATATTCACAAGAATCATCATCTACATTTGCATCCGGATTGTAATTAGACGCTTCAGGATCCATACAGCCCGGCACAATGTCACCGATTACAGCATTCAACTGGATATCACAAGCATTGTGACCTCCATCTCCGTAACTGTCAAATTCATACACAGTCCATACTCCTGCTTCATACCCTCCGGATAAAACACCGCTTAAATCGACACTCCATTCAAAATCATTAGTGCTTGAGGGATTATCAGATGACCAACAGAATTCATCATCATATCCCGAAGGCGGCACAAGACATAAAATTTGTTCCTCACTCCAAGTCTCCCACGTATTGGTATATCCTGATAATATTAATTCGGAGAAAAATCCCTCCGGTAATTCGGCATATATTTCAGAATATTCTTCGGTACATGTTTCATCCTCAGGACCTGAAAATGAAAAATTCAGCGTATCATCACGAGTAGTCGTATGAGCCCCTGAAGAAGGAGCTTCAGCCACTACATGCTTTACCACTAATGTTTTAAATTCTTGGGATAAATTCTTTGCTTCGTACAACTCTAAAATACGAGCCTGCTCCGAAGAAAGTCTGACTCCCCTGTCCACTTTCTCTTTTAAAATGCGAACTGCATCTTTATAATCATAGCTTGAGCCAAAACCGATCCCCACTGCCATACACAAGCTAAGACTGAAGAAAAACTGTACATGATAACAATTTCCTTTATGCTTCATAGGATAGGTGTCCGTTTTGGTTATCCGAAATTGCGTACAGCAATTCGGTTAATATGTGGATAAATCTTCCAACTATTTTCAAAATTTATTCCTTTTGTTTTCATCAACTGTAAAAATCTTTTCGGTATCATTTCTCTAACTCAAGCACCACACAATTTCAGCTCAAATTTTCAATACCATTCCCATTCCACACCTCCAATAGAGTATGGGGGCAGTTTTCACCGCCCCCATACCAATCATTCGTATTTAGTCTATTTCATCAATACCATCTTCTTCATGGCATAAAAATCACCAGCAGTAATGGTATATAGATACACACCACTAGAAACCGCCTCACCTTGAAGATTTCGGCTATCCCAGACCACACTGTGATAACCAGCAGGTACATGACCTGATACCAATTCAGCTATTTTCTGTCCCATCATGTTGTAAACCGATACGGTTACTTCAGATGCTTCAGGAAGTTGATAACTGATATTGGTCACTGGATTAAACGGATTCGGGAAGTTTTGAATCAGAGCAAACTGTTCAGGAATTTCCGGCACTCTGTTCAAGGACAATCCAGTTACATCTCCCGGAAGAGATAGAGAACCGTTTCCTTCCAGAATCATTTCATCACCGGCGTCTGTTGACAATACCCATTGCATACGATCGCCTGCTTCATGAACGATGGTGTAGTCAATCACCAATTCGTTACTGGAATTCATCACTTCGATGGATCCCGAAGATTCAGCAATTTTAGAATCTCCAGCAAAACGAACATCAAATGACCCTGCAGGTGGCTTAGGTGGAAGACTATGGCTCAATGCCAATTCATCTGTCACTTCAATTCCAAAATGCAATTTCATTCCGTTGAAGGTTAAGGTATTTGCGTCAATTTCTGAAACCAATCTGGGCATTCCTGCTCCCGAATCTAAATTAATGGATCCGTCTGCGCTGGTTCTTACCCAGTATCCGCTTCCCGGCTCGATTGCTGTAACTTCTTCAGAATATGGATAACCATACAAGGCAACTACAATTCCATCCGAATCGCCGATACCAGCATCTTCAGATATGGAACCAACCAAGTTCCATCCTTCACTCACACCAACTAACAGCTCTTCAACTGGAGCACCAGTTTGAGTGCTTGATCCGGCAGATTCATAACGAACCCAGTAGCCTGCTCCGTTTTCGACATTGGTTACGGTTTCAGAATAAGGATATCCATATACAGCCACAGCACCAGCGAAAACATCATCTACGCCGTCCATATCGGTTCCCACAGCGAGACTAAGCATATTCCAACCGCCGGAATGGTCAACAGCAACATCCGTTTCTGAAGAACAACTGGCTGTTCCGCAAGCTTCATTGGATGCTTCGGAATTAACACCTTCATCGCTTATGGCATGTACCACTGCACAGGCTTCTTCACCTTCCGTCCAGAAGTTTACAGTAACCGTATTCCAAAAAGTTTGGAAAGGATAATAGGTTCCACCATAATTCACAACCAGATCAAAGATTACGTATTCATATCTGAGATTATTGTCTCTGGGCATCCGCTGAACACCTAAATCGTATAGATTATTGATTACTCTTCCGTGAATGCCAGGTCCTAAGAGGGCTAATTTAGCATCATAGGTTTCATCTGAACTTTCACCGGCAACCAATTCATCACAGCTTCCACCGTATCCAGGATCACAACATCCATCCCACATTCCGTCACCATCTGTATCTGACTGCCCGGAACCACATCCTTCACCATCACCATCTTGATCGCATTCATCGCAACTGTATGCATCCGCACCTCCGTCATCGCATGATCCTTCACAACAATCTCCGCCATCCCAGCAGGGATCGGAATTATTGGCAGAATCACACCAGCCATCGCCAACCCAACCGGGGAACGCAGCATTGGTACAATCAAATTCACCACCGCCGGAGTCACAATCACCATCATCATAGTTCCATGCTTCGCAATTGAAGTCAACACCCCAAGTTCCATCATCACACCATCCATCACCAATGTAACTAACGTATCCTTCTGGTACTTCATTGCCTGCACAGTCGGTGATTAAGGTATAATCTTCATGACTCCAAGACCATTGGATCCCCGGATAACCTTCTTCGCCTACACAGGCACTTTCTGCTGTGAGATTCGTGGCTGCTGGAGGAGGATCCGGAGGAGCTTGAATGGTTACAGTAACTTCATTGGAATGAGATCCTTCTGCACCGCCGTAATTTGCAGTCACAGAATAAGTATGATCTCCAACATCAACACCTGCATCAAGATAACCGGTTAAGAGCAAATCGCTTGCAATAACACCGCCATCCCGATAAACGGAATAAGTTAACTGCTCAAAATCGGTTACTTCAACAGTCATGGTATAGGATCCTTCAAAACCACCGACCCAAAAATCGCCCACTGCAAAATTGACCACCAGGGGTTGATCTGTAACATTTGACCATGAAACATCGTGTGAAGTCAAATTAGGACTGTAAACTTGAGTGTATTGAGGATCAATCTCAAATACCCAAATACCTACATCCATGAGTCCTGATGTATCCACTTCACCTTCTGTAACCGTCAAGTTCAGTGATTGTCCATTATTAATGGTGATTTCAAACCAGTCTGCATCAGCAGAACAATGAACCAATTCATATGTACCTGGTTCTATAGCTGCGGAATTAGTGGACGAATCATTTTCTTCAAAATTATCATCAGCACAAGTAATTTCAATATACTCTTCATAAACCGGTGACGTATTGTTGGTTTCATCTGATTCATCAACCTCTTCATAAAAATCGGCTATATGGTAAATAGCGTTATCACCTTGTCCCATAAATGTATCATAAAACATATAGGTTATGGTATCGCCAGCTGCAACTGGATCTCCACCAAAATATCCTAAGTCAATGTCATTATGAAACAATTCATGAAATCCTGGAGGTGCATCCATATCACCAATATTAGCAATAGGAAGACCCACAACCCAACCATAGGTTTCATGCTCAAAATGCGTGGGCATTAATGCGGTTAAGTCCGGTCCTTCCATGGCTTCGCCACCTACGGTAAAGGAATAGTCAAATACTCCGGGTGCGCCGATTCCGCTACTTAATACACCATCTTCATTGGAAACCGTCCATGAGTTTTCACTATGCCAAGACCCTGATCCATCATACTGATAATCATAATCTCCATCATCAAGACAATAGGTGAATGATGCTTCAGATCCAATATCAATGGTCATAACATCTCCACCAAAAATCAAGGCATTACCATTCCATCCGTCACCGTATGAATCCATTAAGTCAAATACCACCGTGGATAATGCGGGATCGGTGCAGTTTCCTTCACAGTCCATTCCTTCTTCCGGATATTCACAACTTCCGTCATCTGCGGTTGCTTCTGGGTTGTAATTACAAGCCGTTTCATCCATACAGCCGGGAATGTCACTGGTGATTACAACTGTGAAATTAATACCAGCACTTGGGTAAGGCCCGTCTCCAGCCACGAAAGTTCCATTTTGATCATAAAACGCATAACTGTGTTCATTCTCATAACTACCAGATGTATAAGCAGTTTCAACAAGGTCACCATTATCAACAGCAATTGTGAATGTTGCTTCATCAGTATCAACTGTGATAGCACTATGAACGACTGTACCATTCACAGATACATCCATATAAGCACCATCCCAGCCGTCGCCCCAAGAATCGGTCATCACAAGCGTGAAGTCTTCCGTTCTTCCCACCTCAATTCTGTTTGGAATTTGAATAGGAGGCATGTTCATCCGTTTTTCCAGAAG
>CAZBZK010000011.1:0-22034 GCA_964496365.1 uncultured bacterium | reverse complement strand
ACCATCATATCAGAATCTGACAAATTGGAATAGCTTGCCATTTCTTCTGAATCCAAGTTTCCACTTCCGGCTAAATCATCGCCTCCGCCCCAGGCACAGACACCGTCACCATCATAGGCTTCGATAAATAAATCAATATCGTTACCGGCATCACCGGTTCCGTGGGTTATAGCAGTTAACGTTGTCAATGGAGACAAATTCACAACACTCCAGTCCACTGCGGCTGATCCACTGGGCTGACCAAGTCCACCTGCATTGTCAGCAAAACAAAGGGCATAGTCCCAGGTTCCATCACCGCCATGATCCACAGCTTGATCTTTTGTGTCGTCATCTTCAAACGCATCATCTTCACATGGAGGCTCAACCCATTCAGCCACACTTAACTCAAAGTTACCTGAGAAAGAACTATAACCATCCACCACAATATAATAAGTATTACCTGCGGTCATGGTTACTGCAGAAAGGTCACTAACATAAGGACTGGGATAAGAGTCAGTAGAGCATGCATCATCATTACAGCCTGCCACCATGGATGTATCATTTTCATAAATGTACAATTTCGAATCGTAGTCTGTTGATGCACCGCAAAGACTGACATCTACCAGCATATCCGCCATAGGTGAATAACTATAAACCACATCCGGTGCTGTACTGCCTGTGTAAGGACATGACTCATCATAGTCATTCACATAGAAGGATGAATTATTGGTAGTTACATAAGGCAATGCATCAATCATGATGGCATCTGCCAAAGTTTCACCTTCAGTGATTTCAGCATCGGGTGTGGCACAGGCTTCATCGGACATTCCGGAAACGGAACCATCCGGTAAATTTTGTTCCACTGTGTAGCAATATTCCATTCCACCGGTCACATCTTCGTCTGTGTAATCATTTCCAGCTATACCGGAGGCAAGAGATTCTCCACCACGATACAGGTTAAACGTAGGAACATAAATTTCCTGAACATCAACGGTACCTGCAAAATCCATAGGACCACCAGTGTACACAGGAATATAAGCCGTTCCAGGACCAGGAATAGTCCAGTTTAAGGTTGGGGCATAAGATATATTCTCACATTCATACCATGCTAGTGTATTATAACTGATGGAATTATTAACAGATGCATCATCACAACTGGTGTAAGCAACCACTAATGTATTTCCAATAGCTTGTGGAGAGTTGCACAAGGACAACGTGACACTATTAAAATCGTGTGGAAGGTCCACAGCGTACCAAACATCTACAAAGTCTAACACTCCGGGATAGCTAATGGTAGCATCCACAGTGGTTCCACTAATATCTGCAGGGTAAGGACCGGTTACAGATTCCGCATCTTCGCAATCGTCATTAGCCGGGGGTGGATACACACAGCATCCGTCATCAATCGTCGGTGTGCCTACATCTTCACCTGCACAGTTTTGACCGTAATTTGTGGCTGTATTATCCGTACACCCATAAACGGCTGTGGAACTGATAGTAAATGAGGCTTCCCCTTCGAGTCCTGAATCAAGCGTGTAAGATAAATACACATTGCCATCTGTTCCGGTTACGGATAAAACATTTCCATTCCAGCCGTCACCATAAGAATCGTGAGCATAAACCATATATACACCGTCATCCAATGAGGCTTCAACAGTATCAGGAGCACCACCAGCAGCAACGGTATCACCATCTGCATTAAAGATTTCCCAAGACACTTCTCCCTGCCATGCACCACCGTCACATACGATTACCACATCTGTGGAACGCACACCGGATTCATGACCAGGATTTAAAAAGGAGTGGTCATTTTGCGGCAACAATGCTCTTTTTTGAGCTGAGATAGTTGGGTCTAAATTTGTAAAAAGACTGACAGCAGGGCCACTGTGCTCTGCTGAATGTCGTGTTGGAACATCATCCCAAGCTAATTGAACCGCACCGGGAATCCCCGTTGCAGTTAAATTGGGAGCCGTTGCATATTCTTCTTCAGATAATGTCCATGTAAACGGATCGGGTCCCCATTGGTCATCCCACATAATATGGTAATCCGTTCCTGAAGTAACATCAAACGTAAGTTCAGATTCTCCAGGAGGAAATCCTAGACCATCGTCATCCACACCTAATGCAGTTTCACAATCTGAATAAGCCCATACTTTTGTATCGGTCCCTGATCCTGCTGAAGACACAGTTATAGTTCCAGTCAATGTAGCTGTATAGGCAAACCATTGGTCTGCACCCGTGGCTTCATTGGACCCTGCCACGGCTTGCAATGGATATTCGCACACATCGCCAGACCACACACAACTTCCGTCATCAATGGTAGCTTCCGGGTTGTAATTTGCGGCTGTTTCATCCATGCATCCGGGAACATCTGCTGTTTCACCCACCGTTAACATACCACTATAGGGAGCACCACCATCTAAAAGAACTGTGCCATCTTCAGTTGCAATCTCCCAAGAGACTTCGTATTGAAATGATCCGCCATCACACGTTACGTTATATAAACCATCACTGAGGCAAGCTCCCGCTTCAGCGGTATCTCCTTCAGCCAGCGTATATTGAAAGTCGCCAATGGTTAAAATATTACCATTCCAACCATCTCCCCAAGAATCATACATAGAAACCTCAAGGAGATTGGCATCACAATTTCCATCGCAGTCAAATCCGTAATCCGGATACGTACAACTACCATCATCTACAGTTGCAGTTTCATCATAATTGCAAGCAGTTTCATCCATGCAACCAGGGACATCTTCTGCTTCACCAAGGGTTAAGGACCCGGAATAGGGTGCACCATCAGCCAATAGCGTATCACCATTGGCATCTGAAATCACCCAAGAAACCTCACTCTGCCATGTTCCACCATCGCAGGTAACCATATATAAACCGTCTTCAAGACAAGCACCGGATTCTCCTGTGTTGCCGGATTCTAATGTATAAGAGTAGTCACCTACCGTTAAAATATTTCCGCTCCAGCCATCTCCATAAGAATCATTCATGGTAATCCCAAGAGCGTTGAACTCACAATTTCCTTCGCAGTCAAATCCATTTTCTGCATAAGTACAGCTTCCATCATCATCTGTTGCTGTTTCATCATAATTACAAGCAGTTTCATCGGTACAACCATAAGTTACGGTTTCAGCAGAACCGGAAATGGTAACACCATCAATCCACCATTGATCCGCCCAATTACCACTATAATTAAATCCAATTTGCAAATTAGACTCGTCTACAAATTCAGACAAATCAAAAACTACTTCTTCCCATGTATCTTCAGTGCCTGCTCCGAGCTCTGTAGCTGCATAAGCCACACCACCAAGATAGACGGTAATATCATGATAATTATAATAACTTCCCCAATTTTGATATTGCCAAAATGTTAAAGAAGCACTGGAAAATCCGCTTAAATCAATACTTGGCGATACTAATTCAGTAGCCTGATCACCGCTATAGTCATTGCAATAAGCAGAAAAAGATCCATCGCTTGCCTGGGTAGCATTTTGTTCCCAACCATATCCGCCTCCATTGTGATCTACAAGTGTCCATCCATCCGGTGGTACTGCAGTTTCGAAACTTTCGAAAAGAAGTTCATCCCGAGTATTGGGAACGGTGGTTACTCTATTCAGCGTTTCAACTTGTGGTCTATCGACACGTGGCTGCATCGCTTTCCACTCCCGTTGAGACATGATAATGCCATCTTCTTTCAAAGGCATTTTTTTAACATTTATTCCTTTTTCGGAATCCAATTGTATTTGAGCACTTTTATTCATCCCATTCATCGAATTTTGGTTTTCAGATCCCGCAAAAACGGAAGCAACCAACACGAATGAAGTCAAGGTAAATAAAACAGACTGCTTAAGTAGGTTCATATTCTACTCCTTATGTTTATTGATTTGAAAAGAAATTTTATTGAAAAGAAATGAGGAAGGATTGATGTCAAGAACAACGGGTTTCGCCAAGGCATCGGAGCGTTTGGATTCGGTTGAAAATAGGTACAGGAACTAGTCATCTAACTATTTCTCTTACATCGCAGTATACACCCTTTAAAAATAGAAAAAGGGCGAAAACCACTAGATTTTGTTAAGGTCTTCCACATAGCTCGGGCGGAAATGTATAACCCCTTTTCAATCCATACAAGCGAAAAAATCAAGTAATCCCCAAAATATGATTTACATCACATTTTTCATTTTTTCTTTTTCTAATGAATTTAATTATACTGCAATGAAAAATAGTAATTAGACGTAAATTTTCCTAATCTTTTTCATATCAAAATAATAGTCTTAAAGGAACATCATGATTTATAATTCAATACTCGATACCATTGGAAACACTCCTATAGTTCAATTAAATAAAATCGGGAAAAATTTAAAATGCAATCTTTACGTAAAATGTGAGTTTTTCAATGCAGGTGGTTCCCTGAAAGACCGAATTGGTATGCGGATGATAGAGTCTGCAGAATCCGCAGGTCAAATCAAACCGGGAGATACGTTGATTGAACCCACATCCGGAAACACAGGGATTGGATTGGCACTGGCGGCAGCAGTGAAAGGATACCGATTGATTATTACCATGCCGGAAAAAATGAGCATGGAAAAAGAAGTGGTTCTGAAAGCATTGGGTGCCGAAATCATTCGAACTCCAACAGAAGCTGCCCATGATGACCCGGAAGGGCTGATTGAAGTGGCTAAAAAATTACAGGAATCCATTCCCAATTCTCATATTTTGGATCAATATAAGAATGAACAAAATCCCAACGCTCATTTTGAAGGTACGGCTGAAGAAATACTAACCGAATTCGGAACAAACCTTCATTCGGTTGTAATGGGTGTGGGTACCGGAGGCACCATTACCGGAGTGGCAAAAAAATTAAAAGCAACCATTCCCTCCATAAACATAATGGGTGTCGATCCTTTCGGTTCAATTCTGGGAGGTGGAGAAGACATATATCCTTATCACGTGGAAGGTATTGGATATGATTTTTTTCCGGAAGTTTTGGATAATTCTTTGGTGGATCAATATATAAAGGTGAACGATGAAGACTCATTCAACATGGCTCGAAGATTGATAAAGGAAGAAGGATTGTTAGTGGGAGGTTCTTCCGGTTCCTGTGTTTGGGCAGCCCTGCAAGCATGTGAATCATTAAATGAACATGAAAATTGTTTGATTATTTTGGCAGATGGGATTCGAAATTATTTAAGCAAATTTGTTGCAGATAAGTGGATGGAAAAACAAGGATTCAACCGTTGAGTATAGTTTGGTGTTTTTTTATTGGAATTCGTCAACTGTGTTGTTTTAAAATAAACCAATGATCCCAGAGATTATTATTTTCGAATTGGATTTAGGGTATCATTTGTAATTTTACAGTCTAAATATTTTATGAAACTACGCAATTGAGAAAACAAACCTTCTTCCCATCCCTTCTCATTTTCATGGTCAGCGTACCGTGTATATTTGCCCTCAAAAACTCAAAAACCGAATTTGAAGTTGCTGTTCGACATTTCAATTCTGACAGGTATGCCATCGCAGAAAAAATACTTTCGAAACGAACCCTAGATGAATGGGGGGATTTATTTAGTGCTGTTTTACTGTTAAAAATCAAATGTTCATTTGCCCAGGAACATCATGAAAAAACTCGTGTATTCATTCATGAATTTCATCACTTATATCCCGAGAGCTCATATAAAAGCGATGTGTTTCAACTCACAGGCGATTTGTTAATCAACGAAGGATTTTACTCAAGTGCTTTTGAATTCTATTTGAAAGCAAGGATAGGATGTACCGAAACATCCCAGATAAAAATAGATAAAAGGATTTTAAATACCATTTCAATTGGCTTATCCATTCAGGATATTGAAGCCATACAATTCTTAGAAGTCCATAGGGAAAACCAAACTATTTTAATGTTATCTTCTGCAATCACCCATATAATCAATGGTGAAAAAGAGAAGGGACTTTTTCTAACTCATTTGATTGATCCGTTAAATCTTCCAGAAACGTTTTTTAATCTATACGATGACTTATTAAAAATGAATACCTCGGAAAATAATTCACGAGTAAATGTGGGAGTCATTTTACCCTTAACCGGGGAAAATAACTATAGTGGTCAAGAATTTTTAAACGGGTTGGAATCGGGGTTTTTAAATCAAAAACATCTGGATTATTCAGTATATGTATTTGATAATGAGAGTTCATTGACCGGAACCATCCAGAAATTAAAGGCATTATCTGAAATATCACAAGTATCCTCTATCATTGGGTTTTTACCTCCAAACCATGCACTAGCAGGATTAACTTCGATTTATGCAAAAAATAAACAGTTTTTTTTTCCTTTTGAACCTACAGAAACCCTCGAAAAATTCTCAACACAGGCAACTTTTTTAAATCCCAGTATTAACCAAAAAGGGGAATGGGCAGCTCGTTACATGACAGAATACCTCAATTTAGATACCATTGCTGTCATTGCCCCTGCCTCAGAAGAGGGAAAACAATATGTAGATGCTTTTTTAAAGGAACTAGATAAACAAGGAATAGTTCCTATTTTTTTGGATTGGTATCATCACGACTCAAAAAATTTAAAAAAACAATTTTCTGCTCTTAGGAAAACAGCGTGGGATTTACTCCCTGCACCGGTTGATGATGACCCTTTATTAGGGATGGATATTGATAGTTTGAATGCCATGTTTTCCATCGATGTTGAGGATTTTTTTGAGGAGGAAGAAATCATAGATGAAAATCCGTTGAAATCCAAAAGGGATTCAAGCAAAGTTAAATTAGAAACCATTGAAGGATTATACCTTCCGTTGGCACATCAAAATCTTTCATTCATTGGCACTCAATATCCAATGTACAATCTCCAAACACAAATAGTTGGACACGATGGCTGGTTGGATTTGGAAACACTGAATAAAGAAAACATTGGTCCTCATTTTCAAAATTTGATCTTATTGACCTCTACTCGATATAAATACATAAATGGAGCAAATGTTGAGGAATATAACCGAGGAATGACTGAATATATTGATGGATATGATACTGCATTTTTCCTATCAAAAATAAATGTGGATGAACACCATGGTGACTCAAAACTAATAGACACCCATTCCCATTTATATTTTTTCCCCGATCATTCTCAAGTTAATCAGGCTCTGCATATATTGACGTATCGGAATAATCAATTTACTCCCTCCGGATATTTTTTGGCGGATTCCTTGATTTCAATTCAAACCCATACTCCTTGAATTTGAAATTTTGAAAGAATATATTGATTTTTCTGAATGGTTTAATCTTCCAAATTTAAAAGCAGGAATTTCCCTCAGACAAATGGCAGGTGATAATCATACAATACGCCTAAAATTAATGGAACATTTTCAGTTATCTTCCATCCATTATTGCACAGCAAACCAGACCCATTCTGATAAAACTCTGTTCGTCCATAAACAGGGATCTGGGATGGATTGCGATGGGTTTATTACTCAAAATAAATCGTTAGTGTTATTTATTAAAGTTGCAGATTGTATTCCGATCTATCTCGTGGATGAACATTCCGGTTTAACTGGATTGGTGCATTCAGGATGGAGGGGCACCGTACATCAAATCTCTATCAAGGCAGTTAAATTGATGAGTCAGTTTGGAGGAAACCCTAACCATATTAAAGCCCTGTTAGGACCAGGTATTTGCCAGAAACATTTTGAAGTGAAGGAAGATATTGTATCCTATTTTCCAAAACACCTTGTTAAATCCAATGGAGAACTTTCTTTTTTGGTTGATATGAAATCCATGATAAAAGACCAATTAATTTTGTCAGGAATTTTTGAAAACTCTATTTACGACTGTGAACTCTGTACATACTGCAGAAACGATTTATTTTTTTCCTTCCGAAAGGAGAAAAAGTTAAATGGTCGTATGTTTGCAGTCATGGGATGGACAGGAGGCGTTTCTTAATTTATGGACTGGATTCAATCCTTATTTTTGGGAATCATCCAAGGACTAACGGAGTTTCTTCCTGTGAGTAGTTCTGGACATTTAGTACTTGGACAACACTTGATGAATATTTCTATTCCCGGTCATATATTTGAGGTCATGGTTCATTTAGGGACATTGGGTAGTGTTTTGGTTGTGTTTCGACGTGATATTATAGAAATTCTTACCACTCTAAAATCAAAACAAACCCAAAACGATGTATGGATTTTAATGTTGGGTACACTGCCTGCAATTTGTGCAGGATTTTTATTAAAGGACAAAGTCAATATTATTTTTGAAGATAGTAGTTATGTAGGCATTGCATTGATGACCACAGGGTCGGTGTTAATCCTGTCCAAACGATTCTACGGTGGACATTCAGAATTGACGCTTCTATCTGGTTTAATAATTGGTCTTTCCCAAGCGATTGCAATTCTGCCCGGAATTTCCAGATCAGGAATGACCATATGCACGGGACTCATTTTGGGAATCTCCTCCGAAAAAGCAGCTCGGTTCTCATTTTTACTTTCCATTCCCGTCATTTTCGGAGCCGGCTTGCTCACCGCTCTTGAAATCGAATCGTTCACTGCAGTTTCATGGATCGTTATGATTTGTGGATTTTTTAGTTCATTTTTCATAGGAATATTTGCATTAAAATGGTTGTTAAATTGGTTAAAATTAGGTCGTTTTTTTTGGTTTGGGTTTTATTGTTTGATAACCGGATTTGTTACATGGATAATCACTTAATCAGATTGAATAATTGTTGATATAACATGGATACCATTGGAATCATATTCATTCTATATCTCTTATTTTTACTGGGAGTCGGAATTTGGACTTTCAAATTCAATAAAACTCAGGAAGACTACCTCTTAGCAGGAAGGAAACTCGGTCCCTGGGTTACGGCATTTTCAGAGCGGGCTTCCGGTGAGTCGGCATGGCTGTTACTGGCACTACCCGGTGCCGCCATTGCAGTTGGATTAGGTGAAATTTGGACGGTAATCGGTATAACAATAGGCATTGTAGCTTCTTGGTTTCTAATTGCACAAAAACTGAGAGAAGAAACCGAAAAATATGGAGTGCTAACCATTCCAGAATATTTTCATCGGAAATTCCATGATCATTCAAATATCATTCGATTATTTTCAGCATTAATCATTGCATTTTTCTTTACATTTTATGTCTCTGCTCAGTTTCATGCATCGGGAAAAGTGTTGAATTCCTTATTCAATATTCATCCTATTTATGGAATATCCATCGGTGCTTCCATTATCATAATTTATACATTAATGGGTGGATTTTTAGCTGTGGCATGGACAGACCTTGTACAAGGAATTTTGATGTTTGGGACTTTAGTCATTTTACCCATTGTGGGCATCATTGAATTGCGGGGATCTGAACACACCCTTGGAGAAAGTTTAGCTCAAGCAGAAACCATTTTTAATTCCGGTAACCAATCCGTGTTTATGGGACAATCAGGGCTTGGCGGACTCATGATTGCTTTAGGTGGATTGAGTTGGGGATTGGGATATTTGGGACAACCCCATTTGATTATTCGTTATATGGCAATTCGTAATCCACAAGAAATAAAAACCGCCAGACGAATTGCCATTGCATGGGCAATTCCGGGGATTACCGGTGCCTTTTTAGTTGGATTGGTTGCATTGGTTTATTTTGGTCCAGAATATTTTACAACCATAGATGTTGAACAAGCTATGCCAAGGCTTGCTACTGAATTACTTCATCCGATCCTTGCGGGATTATTTATTTCAGGGGCAGTTGCCGCTATGATGTCCACTGCTGACTCCCAATTATTGGTTTCAACATCTGCCATTACTGAAGATTTTATCCATCAATTTTTGAAGAAAGATTTAACCAATAAATCACTGGTGACCCTGAGTAGAATTATGATAATCATTTTAGGATTATTAGCATTTGCGATTGCTGTTTTTTCCGAAATCCAAGATAAAAAGATTTTTGGTGTCGTCAGTTATGCTTGGAGTGGTCTTGGTTCAGCTTTTGGTCCTGCATTGGTATTATCCTTGTGGTGGAAAAAAACCACAAAAAATGGAATTATTGCGGGATTAATCACAGGATTTTTAACCACGATTGTATGGGCAAATATAGATATCCTTAGAACGATGGTAACGGAAAGGTTGGTTAGTTTTGTGTTTTCATTCTTAATGATTACAATGGTGAGCATTTATGAAAAAAAATAATGCCTCCGTAAATCCCGGTAAAGTATTGAGTAAAATCAAAAGTGGACACATAAATCCTGTATATTTTCTAAAAGGAAACGAACATTTTTTACACCGGTATTTTACCCAAAAAATAGAATCAGTATTCAGCAATCAACTGTCAATAAAAAAACAAATTCTGATTCCTGATGAAATGGAAAAAGGGGAATTAATGGATGGTTTAAATACATCTGATTTATTCTCATCGAAGAAGCTGTTGATTTTATACGAACCATCAAAACTCAAGGAAAAAGTTAGAGAGGAATTATTATCTTATTGCAAAAATCCAAACCAAGACAATTGTCTAATAATGATTCAAGAAGCTGTTTTCAAAAAAACCAAATTTTTGACCTCACTGGAAAAAATAATAAATCCTATACTCATGAGAACTCCTTTTGATTCAGGATTAAAAAAATGGACAGAGCTTTTGTTTAAGGAGAGAAATGTGCCTGTATCAAGGGATGTGATTTCAAAATTGGTTCAAATGTATGGAGATTCTATTTATCATTTGGCGAATGAAATTGACAAAATATGTATATTACATGAGGGACATGATCCCATCAAATTAGATGATTTGGAAAAAAATGCACCATGGTCAAGGTCATTTCAAAATTGGGAATTTTTAGATGTCATAGCACAAAAAAATCTATCAAAAGCACTGGTTCGAGGTAAATCTTTTTTGAATTCTGCACCCGATTTTTCTTTAGTGATGAATCTGTTTATTACGTTTTTTACGGGATTATATTTTTTAAAAATTTCTAATGGAACTTTTTTGTCTCATATTGGTTTTATTCCCCTTTCACCTTATATCAAAAAGCGAATACCCATAGGAATAAAACATTACTCTTTAAATGAAATTGAAAACATTATTGAATATCTCACCTCGTTGGATAGGAAGATAAAAACCACGTCTGTTCATTATGAATCCGCATTCATCAAATTCCTATTCCATGCCCTCCGATAATCCACAGAATCAATATCAGTATTCTGATGAAGAATTAATTGGAAGTTTTCAAAATGGAAATGAACAAGCCTATGTTGAATTGGTCAGACGTTTCCGGGATCGTTTGATGACGTTTGTTTATCGATTTTTAGGAGATATGGATTTGTCTGAAGACATTGTTCAAGACACCATGGTTAAAGTGTACACTCACAAACACTATTACAAGGAGATTGCCAAATTTTCTACATGGATTTATACCATTGCCGGTAACTTAGCCAAAACCGAATTACGTAAACGAAAACGACGAAAAATTACATTGTTAAGTCAGCTCAATACAGATGACCGAAAATATGAAATTCCATCCACAGCTATTGAATCAGAAGCATTGGTTCAAGGAAAGTTTGCAGAAAGGGATATTCAACGAGCAATCTTACAATTACCGTTGCATTTCCGAACGGTTGTAATTCTGCGAGATATACAGGAACTTTCTTACGAAGAAATCAGTAAAATCGTCGATGTTCCTCTTGGAACGGTAAAATCACGAATAAATCGAGCTCGATTACAACTGCAACAATCACTAAAAGAATACAGATAAAAAGGAGACAAACATATAGATGAATCGTTATCAATTTGAAGACCTAATATCGGATTATCTTGAAAATAACTTACCCATTTCCCAGCGAAAAGAATTTGAGGCATTTTTAAACGAAAATCCCACTGAAAAAGAAAAAGTGAACGCCATAAAATTAACCATGGATTCCCTTAATAAATTGGAAACCGTTACCGTTTCAAATGGCTTCATGGAAAATCTAAATCACAATCTGACTATAGAAAAAAATAAACCGGAATACAATGCAAAAAAGCGTAAAACGTATTTTGGATTTACACCGATTTATGCAAGTATTTTTTCAGGAGCACTTATTTGTTTTATTTGGGTTGGATCTCAATTTTTCCCAACTAATAATTCAAATTCTGGAAACATACCATCAGGACAATCTCCTCGTATCACTTTGCAAAATCCCAATACGTTACCGAAGCAAAATCGTCCAGATATTACCAATCATTTAGCACATAATAAAAATCAGGACCATCAAACAGATTCAACGTCTTCTAAAGATAAAGAATTAAAAAAACCGTTTCAATTGGATAAACGTACCTCTTTTGTAAAAGACAACTAACGAATAATTTACTCTTTAAAAAACCCCGAATAAATTCTTGTAATTATTTTGGGGTTTTTTTATTTTTTATGGATTATTTGAAATAACTTCAGGTTTATTATTGGGTAGATAAAAAGTAATTTGGATACAATATGATGGAACCCTTGTTTTTCATAATTCCCTTGATTTTGATATTAGGGATTACCACATATTATTATTTTAAAAATGGGAATAAAAATAAAATGATGGATGAAAATATAGAAGATCGCTTAGAATCCATATTCGGAAATGAATTAGAAGATGGATTACAGGATCAATTTAATGAATTGGTCAAAGCAGTTTGTACATCCATCACAGCAGTGAATTCAGAATACGAATCTGCTGTTTATGTGTTTCACACAGAAACCAAAGAATTTCTTCTTCAATCAGGTTCATCAAAAAAGTTTAACAGTAAAGTCCCTTTCGAGATAAAATTAGCTAATTCATTGATGTCCAACAACGACAGTCGAGTGATTCGTCAAAATGAATTTCCAAATAGTTTTAATCAGTTGATGGGAACAAAACAATGGTCAGGAAGCGAATGTATTATTGGAACAAGAATTACCTATAATGATCAGCCAGTAGGCTTGGTTTTGGTTTATACAGATCATTTTAGTAAAATACAAGACAGGGACAGGAAAATCATTGGGTACAATGGAAAATTTCTCACCTTGGGAATGTCAAAGATTGATAAAATCGAAACCTTATTAACAGACAATTATTATAATTCTCACATCACCAAATTATACAAATCTGTTGATGTATATTCTAAAGAAGAAGACATTTATGAAGCCGTGGAAAACTTATGTCATCGGTTTTTTACCTATGATAAATTAAGCATTTCATTTTTATCAAATGAACATAAGGCACAAATCATTTGTTCGGACGGAATAAATGATGATATTAATGTGGGTACAGAGTTTGATATTCGGGGATCACTCCATGGTAGAGCCATTTTGAGAGATGAAGGTATTCGCTCAAAAAACTGGAGGGAAGATTATTCCGAACAATTTAGATTTAATGAAAAATCTGAGGAAGACTATAATTTTTCTTCGGTTCTCATCACCCCTATTTACATAAAAGAAAGAGTGAAAGGGACCTTGGGTCTAGAACGATTAACTTCAAAACCATTTGATGATTCGGATCAAAAACTACTCGAATTATTGTCATCAACTTTGGGGTATATATTATCATGGCTGAAGGAATTTCAAAAAATTCACAATTCATCCATTCATGACGGATTAACCGGTGTTTTAAACCGCAAAGCATTTGTTGAGAGGATGGAAGAAGAAACCAACCGTTCAAACCGTACCCACCAAAGTCTGTGCCTGATCATGTTTGACCTTGATAAATTTAAACGAATTAATGATACCTATGGACATCCTTACGGTGATTATGTCATTAAAACCACTGCACAATTGTTAAAAAATAGTGTTCGAAATATCGACATTGTTGCACGGTACGGAGGCGAGGAATTTGTAGTCATTTTGGTGGATACGGATAAAGTAAAAAGTCAACATGTCGCAGAACGAATGGTGGAAACAATCTCAAAATTTGATTTTGACTATTCAGATATAAAAGTACGTATGACCATTAGTGCTGGAATGGCGGAATTTCCCGGAGATTCCAATGAAGATGAATCTCTGATTAAAATAGCGGATGACGCCCTATATGTGTCCAAAAAATTAGGTGGAAATATGGTATCCGTTGCAAATGGTAAGTCCAGTTAAAAGAGGATTGCATGGTTATAAAAACTGCGGACATTAGAATGCAGAATTGGAAACACTATTCCATTTTAATAATAGGGTTGTTTATTTTCGGATGTTCCCACACCACGCCTGAAATGCAACCACCGGGCAAGCAATTAATTGAAGAACCAAATCCCGATGCCTTGAATCATTTTATGGAAGGGCAACTCTACATGAATCAACGGAATTATGCCATGGCAGTGGTGGAATTACAAAATGCTTTACATTTAGATCAAAATGTAAGTACCATCCATCTCTCTTTGGCAGATTGTTATTGGATGTTACAAAAAACAGACCTAACCATTTTCCATATGGAAAAAGCAATTGCACTTGATCCTTGGAATCATAGAATTATTGAATTATTAGCCAAAAGGCATTTGGCATTAAAAGATATTGACAGAGCCAAATCGGTTTTTGGTCAACTGATCTCCCAAAATCCTGATTCCGTTAAATACCTCCTATCATTGGCTGAATTGGAACACATTCAGGAAAATTTTGAAACTGCCGTGTATTATTATCAAAAAGCTCATTTATTGGAGCCAACTGAATTATCTCATTTAGAAAAAGCAGTAGATTTATCCTTAAAAATAAACAACCCTTCCCTATCTACTCAGTTGGTTCACCAGTTAATTTTACTAAATCCGTCCAACCTAAATTATGTAGAAACTATGTTGACTATTGCTTTGGCTTTTGGGAATAAAGAAAAAGCTATTTGGGCAATCAATAGACTGATGGATATTAAAGGACAATCCCCAACTCTTTTAAACAAACTTGGAATTTTGTATTTTAATTTTGAAGATATAGATTCAGCATTAGTTGTTTTTAAAAACGTATTAAATCAAGTTCCAACGGATCCATCTTCTTTACATTATTTAACCTTAATTTATGATGAAAAAGGGGAATTTTTATTAGCAGAACAATATGCAAAAAAACTCATCTTACATCATCCTGACGACCCAATCGGTTACACAGATATTTCGTTATTGTATTTGAATCATAATCTTTGGAAAAAGTCTATGGAAATATTGGCTCCTGTTTCAAAAAAATTTTCAAATAATTTTACCATTCAATTTTTAATGGGACTTTCTTTGAATCAATCCAAAAATAAACCCTTGGCAATCCCATTCTATGAACAAGCGATACGCCTAAATCCAAATTCACGAAACACGTTGCATAATTTGGCAATCCTTTACGATTCCATACATTCCTGGACAAAATCTGACAGTCTTTATGAGATACTGATTCAATCAGATTCCACAGATGCACAAGCACTGAATAATTATGCTTTTAGTTTGGTCGAGCGACATGAACGGTTGAATTTTGCATTGGAACTTTCCAGACAAGCCGTCCGATTGGTTCCCGAAAGTGCTGCATATTTAGATACAATGGGTTGGATTTTATTTTCAATCGGGAATCACTTTATGGCATTAGATTTTATTAAACAATCCATAGACATTGAAGACAATAACCCAATTGTACTGGAACATTTAGGTGATGTTTACAAGGCAACAAATGATAATTCAAATGCTGATTTCTATTGGAATAAAGCATTTCATTTGAACCCTGAAAATGAACATTTAAAGAAAAAATTAGGTGTTCCCTAAATTTCCGATCAGTTTAATATTGGTCGGGTTATTTTTTTCCGGTTGCAGTATTTGGTCACATCTGGAACAAAAAAATATGCTTAGTTCCTCAATATCAAATCAAATCGAACCATTCACGTCATTTTCACATTGCATAGGAAAAGGACACATTGCATCGGTCAAACCAATTAAAGGAAAATTATATTTTACTTTTACATCCACTCAGGACAGTTCGATAATTTACATAAAAGACTTTTTAGGTCGGAAATTATATTCGGTTAGTGGAAATCAATCTGAAGTACAGATGGTGAACCTCCGGACTCATGAAATACATGACGTTGACGACCTGACAACACATTATTCCATTCGTACCTTCTTCACTGCAGATTTACTTCATAAAATATTGTGGGGAGAATCTTCTAAAATTTCTGAGGCTATCGGTGAGAATCCATTTATGGATGATTCGGATGGTACTATATTATTTAGGTCTCAAAATTTGAGTGAAAATGACTTAATCGATTTCATAACTATTAAATTAGCAGAACCTAAAATTGAACTGACTATACAAATTGTGGAAAGGGAATTTTATACAAACTCAACCATAAATCCATTCATCAATTGAGATTTTGAAGATGGATTCAACTTCAATTTCCGTAGTCATTCCAATTTATAATGAAGCACATTCTATCCTTGAATTATGTGAAGAAATTAAAAAAAATGTCCAATCGTTTAAACAATGGGAAATCCTGTTTATTGATGACGGGTCCACAGATGATTCAGGAAAAATCATAGAATCATTACGTGGAGATGAACCTAGAATAAAACTCATCCAATTTCATAGGAATTATGGAAAATCCATAGCATTATCAGAAGGATTCAATGCATCAAAAGGGGATTGTATTGTGACTATGGATGGTGATTTACAAGATGACCCCGGTGAAATTTGTAATTTGTTTTCTAAATTAGAGGAAGGATTTGATTTAGTTTCAGGTTGGAAAAAATCTCGGAAAGATCCTCTATCAAAAAAAATCCCATCTAAATTTTTTAATTGGGTAACCCGATTTATGACCGGTGTGAAAATCCATGATTTTAATTGTGGATTAAAAATTTATCGAAAATATGTGGTGGATTCTTTGGATATTTACGGTGGGCGACATCGTTACATTCCTGCATTGGCTGGGCAAAAGAGATTTAAAATTGCCGAAATCCCTGTTCATCATCGAGAAAGAAAACATGGGAAAACCAAATATGGGGGTGCTAGATTATTCCATGGATTTTTTGATTTATTGACCATCTTATTCCTCCATCGTTATACTCAAAGCCCTCTACATCTCTTTGGATTTTTTGGGTTACTAAGTTTGGTCATTGCCATTGGAATTGGAAGTTATGCCTTGATATTAAAATTCATCTTTCATGAACCATTCAAAACCCATTTTGCTCTTATCATTTTTGGAGGAATGCTCTTTATCTTGGGATTATGGTTTTTCTCAATTGGTTTAATCGGAGAAATGATTGCCCGAGTTACTCAGCAAAAAGAAAGTCGAATCAAACAAAAGATTGACTAAGTTATGAGTAAAATATATCATCCAATTATTTCAATTATAACTCCAACATTTAACAGGGCAAATGAGATAAAAGGATTGATTCAGTCCATCCAAAATCAATCCATAGATCCTAATTATTTTGAAATGATAATCGCCGACGATGGATCAACAGATGAAACAGAAATGCTTATTAATGACACGAAAAAGAAATTAAAATTTGATCTCCGCTATTTTACACAAAATAATCAAGGACCCGGTGCGGCGAGAAATTTAGGCATTGAAAAAAGTAGGGGTGAGTTAATTTTATTTATTGATTCAGATTGTGAAGCAGATTCTCAATGGATCGAAACTATTTACCATACATTTCAGACTGAACCTTTCGATGCTTGCGGAGGACCCGATGCATCAAAATCAGACTTTACCCCTTTTCAGAAAGCGGTTGATTACTCACTCACTTCATTTTTAACTACAGGCGGTATGCGTGGACACAGTCAAAAGATGTTGGCAAAATTTTATCCCCGTTCCCACAATATGGGAATGACAAAACCACTCATCGATAAAGTAGGAGGATTTGGGAATCTTAGACATGGACAAGATATCGAATTGAGTCACAGAATTATTAAATCGGGAGCGAACGTCAGTTTTATTCCAGAGGCAATTGTTTACCACCGACGGAGAACAACATTGAAATTGTTTTTCAAGCAAACTTTTAATTGGGGGGTTGCAAGAATTAATCTTTATAAAATAGATAAATCTTTGTTAGAACCGATACATTTCTTGCCTGCAATCGGGTTATGCCTTGGCATATTTTCATTCGTTGGGACGATGTTTTCAATTAACATTTTCCAATTATTATTTTTTACAGGAATTCTCGCATGGGTGGTTCAATGTATTTTTGGAGCCATTCATCATAAGGATATCAAGGTTTTTTTCCACCTCCTTCAGGTCATCCCTTCTCAAATCATGGGTTATGGTTTGGGATTTATAACTGCGTTTATCAAACGAATTTTATTTAATTCAAAAGTTTACACAGGATTCGAAAAGTCATATTATTCCAATTAATAATCAATATGTCCCCACGGTCTCATGAATAAAAAAATCCCTGATTATATTTTCCCAATTTTGATATCGATTATGATGGCAGTTTTACTAAAACCCATGGTGATTGATGGATTGGTTCCTCAAGGAGTGGATGTTTTGGGTTCCAAAGGACAAACACACCAAATTAAGGAGTTCAAAAGTCAGACAGGAGAAAAAGCACTCTACAATCCCTACCTTTTTGGAGGCATGCCCATTTATTTTCGAATTCCTCCAGAAGCAGTCTCCATTGATACGCTTTTCAGTTATTTGGGAAAATTTTTGAACAATACATTCTTATGGTACATTTTTGGTGGGACGGGAATGTTCCTACTTTTACGATTTCTCGGTTTGAGTCAATTACCTTCATTTTTCGGTGGGTTGGCATTTGTATTGTTTCCTCATTATCAAGCACTATGGGCAGAAGGACATTTCATGAAATTCAGAGCCGTGATGATAATACCTTGGGTATGTTTCACAACTCAATACTTTTTTCGAAAACCTCATTTCGTTTCAATGGGACTTTTTGCATTGACATGGGGAATTCAGATTCGAACCCAACATTATCAAATTGTATTCTACACCGCACTCCTCATTTTCGTTTTGGGAATGGTCGAACTCGTTAAGTGGTACAAACTAAAAAATTGGAAAACTATAAGCACAACTGCCCTATTGACTTTTTTAGGGGTTTTTCTCGCAATATTGACTGCGATTCAACCTCTATTCCTCGCACGGGAATACCTTCCCTATTCTACACGAGGTGCTCACACAATAAATTTAAATCAATTGGATGAAAATGATCACAAGTCAGATGGTGTTGATCTAAATTATGCTACCAACTGGTCCACACATCCTTTTGAGATGGCAGGTTGGTTTTTTCCTCATTATTTTGGTGGTTTATCGGGATTAAAGTATTCGGGAGATTCTTATCCATCTCTGAGAGGAAAAACAATTCCCGGTTATTGGGGATATATGCCATTCACACAATCCTATGAATACATGGGTCCGCTTATAATTTTTTTACTGATTTTTGCACTTGTTTCGTTCAGAAACGTTTCGTTAATCATTGGTTTTTACTGTTTAGCTTTCTTTCTGATTTTACTTTCATTTGGAAAACATTTTGAATCATTTTATTCCGTGTTTTTTTCCTACGTTCCCTTTTTTAATAAATTTCGTGCCCCCATGATGTCAGTAACCATGACCTATTTTCTTTTTGTGGTAATCGCTTCTGTTGGACTAAACGAGTTATTAAAAAAAACACACACCTTTACCCAAAAGAAATTATACTGGATAATTTCGATTTTAGTAGGGATAGGTGCAATTTCATGGTTTCTATCCAACGGTTTTACTTTCTCTCATAAAAATGATGCTTATAATGCCGAAACACTTCGTATCATACAGGGAATTCGGATAGAACTGTTCCAAGATGATATATTCCGATACTTTCTGTTGTTAGGACTTATTTTTGGCGTGGTTTTATGTTATTTATTAAAAAAAATAAATCGACATATTTTAGCCATTTCATTCATAGGCATTTTGGCATTTGATTTTATAAATGTCCAACAAAACAAACATATAAACTTTTTGGATATTCATAAGTTGGAAAAAAAGAATTTTAAAAAAACTGCTTTAGATCAATATTTATTAAATGACAAAAGTGAATTTAGAATTTTTCCCGTGGGAAAATTATTCGGTACAAATCAGTGGAGTTATTATCATCAAAGCATCGGTGGATATAGTTCGGTAAAAATGAATGGGATTCAGGAAATTATTTCTAATAACCTCTATCATTCATCCCAACCTAATATTCCCTTTAATGTAAATGTGGTAAAAATGATGAATGTAAAATATGTCATCAGCCGAAACGCACTAAAACATCCTTCTTTAGTAAAAATCCCTGAAGTGTCCGGAACCTCTTTATATACTTACCGCTTGAATGATTATTTGTCCAGAGGATATTATGTTCATAAAGTAAAATTAATCCCTGACGGAGAAGAAAGATTGTCCTACTTAAACCATCCGGGTTTTTCTCCCCATGATGAAGTGATTTTAGAAAAAGAAATACAGGATGATTTCGCATATTCTGAGCAAAATACAGGTAAATTACATGATTTCAAACCGGGACATCTTGAATGGGATTTACATTCAGAAACTACCTCGATTTTTGTGATATCTGAATCCTATTATAAACCGGGATGGAAAGCATATTTGAACGAAAAACAAATTCCTATTTTAAAAGCCAATCACCTTCACATGGCAGTTATTATTCCAAAGGGAAACCATAAGTTAACGTTAACATTTGAACCTGAATCTTTTTATCAATATGCAATGATAGAAAAAAGTGTCTTGTATTCGATTTACATTTTTTTATTGTTCCATCTTGCGTATAAAAATCGTGAGAAACTCCCCTATTTTAGTCATATAAAATGAGAAAAGTTCTGGTGGTCACTTACTATTGGCCGCCTGCAGGTGGACCTGGTGTCCAACGTGTATTAAAATTTTGTAAGTATTTACCGGAATTTGGTTGGAAACCTGTGATATTAACCGTCCGAAATGGTGAATTTCCAAATATCGATAACACTTTTATTAATGAATCAAAGAATATGGATATCCACAAAACCATGTCCTTAGATCCGTTTCTGATTTATAAAATAATATCGAAAAAAAAATCAATTTCAACTTTTACATTGGATCACGGTTCAACAAGTGGTTTTTCTTCATTTTCAAAATGGATACGATTAAATTGTTTCCTACCGGATGCCCGTAAAGGATGGGTTCCCTTCGGTATTCATAAAGGAAAAGATGTTATAAAAAATGAAAATATAGATTTGATTTTTTCTTCGGGTCCTCCTCACTCCTTACATTTTATAGCAAAAAAATTAAAGGAAATTTATCAAATTCCTTGGGTAGCAGATTTCAGAGATCCATGGACAGATATATTCCATTTGGAAGGTCACAGTCGTCTTGATATAGCTCAAAAAATTGACCAGAAAAAAGAAAATAAAATTCTAACATCAGCAGACGTAATCACAACAGTCAGCTCCGGATTACAGAAACTATTTCGTAAAAAACAAATTCAAACCAGAGTTAAAGTCATTACCAATGGTTATGATGAATCTGATTTTATTGGACATCCTCCATTAAAAAATGAAAATAAAAAAATAATTATTTCCTACGTTGGCGGAATGGCGAAATCTCAAATTCAAAAAACTTTTTTTCTCGCTATTAAAAATCTGAAGAAACTGGGATATGCGTTGACGATACAATTTGTAGGAAACGTACATCCTGATATCAATGAATGGATTGAACGATTTGACATTAAAGACGAGATAATTTTTATTGGGTACGAACCACATCATAAAGCAATTCACTACATGATTTCATCTAATTTTCTTTTACTTGTGGTACCAAAAACCCGGAACAATAAAGGGATCGTTACCGGTAAAGTTTTTGAATATTTAAGAGCAAAAACACCCATTATTTGCATTGGACCTCCAGATTCAGATGTGGGGAAAATAATTTTGGAAACCCAAAGTGGATTGGTTTTCAATTACGATGATTCCCAAGGAATTGAAACTATGATCCGAAATTCACGGGAATTTTTATTTAAAGGTATTGAAGTTTACGAACGAAAAAGACTAACAGGAACATTGTGTACCCAGTTTAATCAATTGATGAATAATTAAATAATGTCGATTAAAAAGAAAATATTTATGCTAAAAAAAGTCCTTGCCGATTTCAATAGAGGCTCAGATTTTTATAAAATTG
>CAZBZK010000010.1:5314-33858 GCA_964496365.1 uncultured bacterium | reverse complement strand
ATTGCTTTATGTCCTCAAACTAAGCATGGATTGTAACTTATCAATTTGGATACGGAAACAATTCCGCCATGGATTGAACTCTACCAAATTGATCCTTGTAAATAACATGTTCTCTTTTGAATTTTGAATAATTATCAATTCCCGCCGCTGCTGCCAATGAATTCAATCCATTTCGCAAAGCAATAATATAATTTAATACTCGCCATTTTTTATCTTCCACTACCAACGCTTTTTGGTGATCCAGATCGGTAGTCGCCACTCCAACCGGACATTTATTTGTGTGGCATTTTTGAGCCCCAATACATCCAACGGAAATCATCATTCCCCGAGCAATGTTAATCAAATCTGCACCTAATCCCAAGGCAATGGCGATTTTATCAGGACTGAATAATTTTCCACTGGCAAATACTTTAACCCTATCTCGAACTCCATATTTAATTAACGCATTATCCAGATAGATCAATCCAGATTTTACAGGTAACCCCATAGTGTCTGCCATTTCCTGATACGTAGCCCCTGAGCCTCCTTCACCGCCATCAACCGTAATTGCATCTGGGCCTTTTCCAGTTTCTGCCATATATTTCGCTAATTCATTGGCTGAATCTTCATCGCCCATGACAATTTTAATTCCGATGGGTTTTCCACCCAATTCTCTTAATTGATCTATGAAATCAAATAATGTGGAAAGATTATGAAATTGCTTATGGCGATTTGGAGAGTCAATATTTTTCCAAGGGGTAACTCCACGGATGGAAGCAATTTCGGGATTCACCTTACTTCCTTCCACATGTCCCCCTCTGATTTTTGCCCCCTGAGCCATTTTGATTTCAAACATTTTTACTTCAGGTGTTTTTGAGACCTCAATGAATTTTTCTTCCGAAAAATCTCCTGCTTCATTTCGTACACCGAACAATCCTGGACCCAATTGCATCACAATATCTCCACCACCCAATAAATGATAATCTGCTAATCCTCCTTCACCAGTATTTACCCAGGATCCTTTCGCCATACCCAAACCTAAGCTCATTGCACTTATTGCATTTTTTCCTAATGCACCATAACTCATGGCACTCATCCCAACCGGACCAATCACACTCCACGGATGGGTACAATTCTGACCAATAATAATGGCATCGTTTATGGGCAAAACCCAAGGTTGAACTTCTATCTCGACCAAATGTTCTTTTCGTGAGAACAATCCCTCTGTCCCCTCATAACGCTTGGATTTAATCATCTCATCACAGTCGATTTTCATCTCTTCTTTGAGTTTTGGGAACATGGAATTTCTAATGTAAAGTCCCGGTTTATCAAAATCTCGTTTTGATCCAAAAGATATGAGCGTTTTTAAATATTTCCCAGCAAGAACAATATTTTGAAAATCAGATCGGCTAAATGGTTTCCCTTCATAATCAGAATCAAACATATATTGCCTTAGCTCAGGACCCATCATTTCTAGTATGTACCGAATTCTACCGAGAAGTGGAAAATTTCTCAATACAGAATGTTGCGTTTGCCTTTTATCTAATTGATATAAAATAAATAAAATTATCGGAGGGAGAATGAATACAATTACGAACAAAGTACATAAAATAATTATAGATATGTTCATGGGACATTTTCCTTCATTGAATAAATAGTGGTTAACAAAATACGAAATTGGTAAAAATCACTCAAACAGAATCCAATATGTATTGGTATAAAGCAATGCCACCAAAATTGAAATTAAACCCATTTTCCATCCTATTTTTAAAAATTCCTTTGCTTTAACCAATCCACTTGAATAAATAATCGTACAAGCCGGTGCCGCAACTACAGTAAAATATCCGAAGGAAGATGCGATGGCTGTTACCATTCCCAAATGCAATGCATCGTTTCCCAAATGAGTGGTAATGGGTCCCAAAACCGCAACGGTTGCGGAACTGCTCAGAACATTTGCCATTATGGTTGTGATGGTTATGATGGCAAAATCTGTGAATAAGGGCAAGGATTCTATTAAGGGGTCAAACAACCCAAAAAAACGGTTAGCCAACCATGTTGCTGCACCTGAATATTTTATATTATATCCCAACGATATAGTAGCACCAAATAAGATTACTACTCCCCAATTTGTGTTACGACTCAAATCTGACCAATTCACAATGCCAGTTACCATATACAAAAACACGCCCATTAACGCAATTATTCCCAAACCAACTGTTTCTGAAAACAGAACCCAACCGAGAAATACCAAAATAAAAATTCCGATTGCTACCCAATCCTCACCTTTCGTTTTCCCAGATTTAGCCACATGAACAACCAATTTTCGTACACCTGAATCCAATAAATAATATTCGGGTGTAAAACTTTTCCAAAGAATCCAAATCAAAAAAGGGAGTAAAATCATAATAAGCGGATACACAAGAATAATCCATTCCAAATAAGAAACAGACAATTCAAAATCTTTTAAATAGGATAACATGATGGCATTTCTTCCCCCACCTGAAGGGGTGCCAATGGAACCTGCCAATGATCCGTAAGCAATGGAAAATAATAATAATGCAGAGAGGTTTTTTACTTTTTCAGGTTTTTTTGATGTATTTCGTATAAGGGTCAGTGCAATAGGAAGCATTAACGCAGCAACGGTATGTTCACCAATAAAGGAGGATAAAAACGCAGATATGACCACAAATCCCACCATTATTTTCCATGTTTTGTTCCCTGTAATACGGATGATAACGAGAGCCAATCGAGCATCCAAGCCCTGATTAATTATTGCCACAGCAATCATGAGAGAACCCATAATAAAAAAAACCGCATCACTCATAAATGATGTTGCAGCTTCATCCGCTGTAACGATTCCAAATAACACTTCTACTATTAAAATTAGCAACGCAACACCCGGGAGAGGAATGGGTTCAAAAATGATGAGAATAATCGTCATCAATACGATTATCAAGGTCCGATAGCCTTCGTCCGTAAGTTGGTCCGGAGTATCGAGATTATAGAGGATTATCCCTAAAAATAGTGCACCCAAAAACCAACGTTTTTGAGTGACCCAAAAAATAATGCTTTTCAACACACGAATTTTGAGTATTTACTTAACAATTAGCACAGGACAGGGACAGTTTTCCATTACCTTTAACGGTTTACTTCCGGTAAAAAATTTCACCAATGGATTTTTTGTGGAAGAACCCATAACAATGATATGGTCATCTCCCGCAGATTTTTTAATCACATCGATGGGATCTCCATTTAGTAAATGGATTTCATGTTTAATACCCATCCTCCTCATTAATTTTCCTGCTCTTTGTGACGCTTGATTGTATTCCTTTTTAAAAGAACCCGTTTTGGAAACCGTAACAATATCAACGGGGATACCAAACGCTTGAGCGACCCGAACACCAAATTTTACCGCTCTTTCGGTGTGAGGGGAATCATCTACTGCTACCAACAGTGTATAGGATTTGGTTTGATCATATTTATTCACCACAAAAATTGAGCTATCTAAATATTGAATCAAATCATGAGCCATTCTGCGTTTTTGACTTCCCCCAATGATGGTTACATCAAAATCCCCTCGTTTCACCTCATCCCTCAGTTCTGAGATGGTATCTCCATTTCTCAAAATTAAATTGACATCCGAACCAATTGCCCCTTGCAAATACACTTGAGCCCTGTTGTGTCCTGTTTCAATTAATGTATTTTTTGGGAAACCGGTTTCAACTGCCGAAGGGGTAATATATTTTTTTTCTGCAAGAAAATTGAATGCCCATTCCAGAACTTCTACCCCGGGAGAATCAAAATCCCACTCTTCCATCCGTCCCCGGGCGAGTTTTACTTGGGCAGATGAGTATTCACTAATTTTTGGTCCTACTTTTACAACGGTTACCGATGCATTAAAAGCTGCAGCTACTTTCATCCCAACGCTTAGGGTTGGTCCTGAATAATCCTGACTTCCAACTGCAATCAGAAATTTCATAAGGGATAAATTATACGTAAACTCCGCAGATGGTTAAACGAAAAATAAATCCCTCTGCTTGGAAATAAATGAGAAAGAGCCAATTGGAGATAACCTCATGTAATTTCCATTTTATACCGTTCCTCGAACACATCAATAGGAAGCATCCGAATTGCATCCCATGTCAACTTTGTACATACTCGGGCACAGACCTGACACCCAATACATTCATCAAATCTCACTTGAACCGGAGGTATGGGGATATCGTATTTGTCCTTTGATACCGGCTCGATGCAATCCACTGGGCAAAAAGGTACACAAGCTGAACATCCTGTACAATTATCCTCATCCACCACAGCCATGAGTTTCGGTTTTCTTTTTTTCACATTTGGAATGTCAGGTAATTCTGGAATTCCCTTCATATGATCGTATGCTTTTGCCATTTAAAATTTTTCCTTTTATTTTAATCCATATTTTTCAATAATCCAACCAGCAGCAAAAAAAATACCTCCTGCTATCATCCATTTTGGATTCATCAATTTTGGGAAATTTTGTATCATTCCGCTTCCTATAATGCACATACCAGCTAATTCCAAGCATTTTGCAACATAATACATCGGTAAATTTACTCCGATTTATCATTATAATTGTCTTTTGAAAAATTCAATTCATTTAGCATCAACACAAAATCTCCAATCGCCCTATGCTGTAATTTTAACACAAAAAAATAATGCCCAAATCCCAATAAAAAAATCATCCCGTGAAAAAATGGCGGGATGATATCTGTATCGACGGCACCACCCAGTAAAAACACAATCGTAATCCACAACACCGAAACCATTCCGTGGCGATACACGGCTAATCTTGACTTTGATAATATTTCAAATTGGGCTTCTTTTATTTTTTGTTTCAGGGATTTTATCATAGCTGAAATAAATGTAAGGGCAAATGATTCCGTTAATGCAAATACCATAATTGTAAACAGTCCTAAGGTTGGATGAGTCATTTCAATTACCGATATTCGAGCTAAACCCTGATATCCAGTTGTTACCAATAAAACTGTGGTTATTGCCATCAAAACATAGAGAACAATAATTAATATAAACATGATGAATTGCCTACCATTGGATAATTTCTTTTACGAGGGAAACCATTTGATTTTAAATAAGTACTATTTGGAGTAGAGTGAAATTATGGAGTAATTTTAATCCATAATCAATTATTTTTTTATTAATTAAAGGAAAATATCATGTATTTCATCTCAAAGAAATTCTGCTTAATCATGTTAACTACGTTTATGTTTTCATTGCTTCCAGCGGGAAATTTATCCGGAACCGTTACTTATTCGGGAAAACCTCCAAAAAAGAAATCGCTAAAAATGAATGCAGACCCCATTTGCAGTTCTGCTCACAGAGAAAAGGTGTATGCCGAAAGTTTTATCTTGAATGATGAAAACCAACTTGCAAATGTTCTTGTCTCTCTGAAAAATGTACCCTATGACGGCGGAACTCCTAAAGAGCCGGTTGTTTTGGATCAAAAAGGATGTATTTATTCACCGCACGTGTTTGGTATTTTAAAAGATCAAGAATTACTCATCAAAAACAGTGATCCTACCATGCACAATATTCATTCTATGGCGAAAGTAAATGATCAATTCAATTTTGCCATGCCAAAAGTGGTGAAGAAAAAGAAAGTTACGTTTCAAAAAACGGAAGATCCTTTTTATATTAAGTGTGATGTACATCCATGGATGAAAGCGTGGACGACGGTAACAGACCATCCTTATTTTGCTGTCAGCGACACAAATGGTAAATACGAAATCACAGGCATCCCACCCGGTACGTATGAAGTGGAATTTTGGCACGAAAAAGCTAAGGGAATGGGTGGAGCTGGTAACTATAAGGTAACCATCGGAAAAGATGGAGATAAACCTGCAGTTACCACTCAAGATCATACATTTATCCGACCAAAGAAAAAGAAGAAATAAAATATTATTTTATGTAATATTTCAATATTTGGTAGGGGGTTTTTGGTGTCATAAATGGAGATTACCATAGTCTAATCTTCTTCAATGAATATATGTCCCACAGGTGTGAAAAAGTTTGGGAAATGGATTAATGAAGAAAAGTTTCAATTATGACTAACCTGAGATTATTGCAGGATAACTCTTTAGAAAAAAGAGTTATTATTGGGTTAACTCCAATAATAACTGCCAAATAGAAAAACATAACCAAAATGGATTTACCTGCTATAAAGGTGTGATATACGCTTTTGACTAAGTCATATATACATGGATAGAACTATCACTTTGCTCCAGCTCCATTGGGCGAACCTGTTTCCGTTCCTGTGTGGACAGTACACATTACATATCCATACTTATTATTCACCAAAGAATCAAAAAACCCTAAAATGAAATTCCAAAATTAAGGTTTTCTGTCTTCCTGATTTTCTTCCTCATACCACTCTCTTTGTGATTCCTTTATCCTGAAAATGGTTATGATTGTGAGAAAAATAATAAATCCAATGTAAACCCATTTTATCAAAAATGAAAAATCTTTAACGAATAAAAGCAATACAAATGACAACACCCACAAAATTCGGACAATCCAAGTGACGGTAAATTTTATTTTTTCATTTACCATAATTCCCCGTATTTTGTACCTTGGTTAGTACCTCAATTACTTTAATAAATTGATTAATGGAAAAACTTAAAAACGCAGTCAAGCTCAATTTAAAATCAAATAAAAAATACAGTTTTTGTACATGTGGAAAAAGCGATAGGTTACCTTTTTGTGATAATAAACATAGGGAAATCAATGAAGAAAAGAAGACCAATTACAAATCATTGAAAGTCTATCCTGAAAAAGATATAACCCTTAGGATATCATCTTCAACTTGGGAAAATAAAGAATAATTTTTCAGGAAATGGAAGACTGGACTTTACCAGTCATCATCATCCCAATCATCTTCATCCTCTGCTTCCTCTCCTCCAAAATTATAGCCGTTTTTATCAAAATAGGATTTGATCTCTTTTGAAATATCTTTTTTACCGGAAATGGATAAATTAAAATCTCTCAATCCTTCTAACATTTTTTGCCGATCCCCCTTTAGAGACACTAACTCTTTACCCCAAACAGATTTCGAATCATCCATTTCTATTTCTTCTTTGGATGGAATATAGGGAGCTGGCATTTTGGTTCCAGGCATTACAGATTGAGGATCATTCAACCATTTCACAATCCAATCCGGGCGAAGTCTGTCCTTAGATAAAGCTAAATTAGGAGCCCAAGTTTCGGCACCTTGTTTTGGAAATATTGTCCCATAAAAATGACAGTTGGAGCACTCACCTAATTCCTGAAGTTTTTCACCGGCTTTGAATTTATTCGATTGGGTATTTACATGATAGTCCGACTCAAAAACTAAATGATTTTCATCCATGTCCTGAAATGCAGCAATAACTGAATTCCATTCACTGTCAGTCATGGTAAATGTGGGCATTCTTACCTGAAGATTAGGGCGGATTAAAGTAGGTTCTTTTAAAAATTTGAACAACCAGGAAGGATTAACTTTTTCACCTTCCGTATTCAAATTTGGGGGTGAAAATTCAGGGGCACCAATGATATCAACAATTTGACCACCAGAACCGTCAATTATGTGACATCCTCGGCAATTATACTGGTTCAGGAGTTTATATCCTTCATATACGGTATGGTCTTCCTGATAAAAACTGGCTTGCTTCGATTCACTCACTTTATCTTCATTAAATGAAAGTAAAGCGGTGACCACTGCCTCTATTTCTTCCGGTTTTAAATAGAAATTTGGCATTCTCAGTTTTTCTTCAGCCATTACAATTTTGTGTCTATCAAAAATTCTGGGGCTTGCAAGTTTTTGTTCAAACCAAGCATAATTTAGATGTTCAATATCATGGATATGACCAAAATCTAATTTATCTACGGTCTTTGATCCTTCAGAGGTTAATGCTGTTCCAATTGGTTTTTCATTTTCATAACCACTAATATTGTGACATGAAAAACAACCATAAAAACGAATACTCTTATCCGCAACGTAATCTATGGTTTCAGAATATTCCATTTCGGATAATAAACGGTTGGCTTTTTCTTCGGAATAAGATTTAACCAGCCATCCTTTTGCAATTTTTTCTAATTCTACCTGATCCAGTTCGGGGAATTTTTCATATCCAAATTCTTCATTTTTGAATGAAATCAGATAAGACGTTATGTCTTTTGCTTCTTGATCCGATAACCTTAGATCGGGCATTCGAGTGTCAGGCCAATACTCTTTTGGATTTTTAATCCAATTATACACCCATTCTGGAGATGATTTAGAACCCATACCAATGAGGTTGGGACCTTGTTGTTTGGTAATCGCTTTTATATCCGTTTTTTCAGGCTCATAACCAAACTCTGAGTTTGAATATTCATAAGGGAGTTTATCCAAATCATACCCAAGATCTGCTAGCTCCGTTGATTCTTCCTCTAAATTATGACACCCCCTGCATCCAACATTGTCAAACAATATTTTTCCATTTTCTGCATCCCCCAAATATTTTTTATCTGATGACTCATTTTTATTTTTTTGGTCTTTAAATAAAAACTCTACCATGGCATTGATCTCAGTATTATTTCGTCTAACCATTTCTGGGGAAGCGTTGTTTTCTTGGTCAAAAAAGTGAGGCATCCATGTGTTGTATCTAAAGCTTTGTGGATGACTAATCCATTTTTTTGTCCAATCTTTTGAAACCTTTTCCCCTAGGCGGGTTAGGTCGGGTCCAGTATTAAATCGTTTTGGATATGACTCGATTTGATGGCATCCATTACATCCAGCTTTGTCTATTATGGATAGACCCAGATTTAATTTTTCCCCGCCTTTTAAATCTGGCTTATCCATGTGGCATTTAAAACATCCCGACTCGGAATACCTCAATGGCATCATGGGTTTTAGCCAGTGGTGCATTTTTTCCCAGTCAAATTTGTCTTCCCAATCCTGTTTGACAGACTTTGAGTTTGGCATGTGAACAGCAGAATTAAACGTGGTTCCCCTGCTTCGACCTGCATGACATCCGGTACAACCAAATTGATCAATTGGATGGGGAGATGGAGCGGTTAAATACAAATCTAAATTTGGATGAGTTCGATAGGGTTGCTCTGCATCTACATAATCAGGATTATCAATTCCAAGATGACAACTTGTACAACGGTCCACTGTAGAAACAGAAGCAAAATTCACATCATATTTGACATCAGGAACCACAATTTGTTTCACCTTATAGTATGGATCCAAAAAATCGATAATGGGAAAATCTCTAATCATATCTCCTATCCGATTAGAAAACGTCATTTTCTGTCTATCGAGCCGAGATAATTTTGTCTCCACCAAATTCACATCTCTCATGATGTCATTTAATTCACCTTCTGCTTTTTCAACTTCTTGATTAAAATTATCCAATTCTTTATTGGCTTTATTTTGAAGTGCTTCAATGGTTTCTTTTTCGATTTTTAGTGCATGAAGTTCTTGTAAATAGGTTTGATACTGCGATTCATATTTTGAATCTTTCTCCCTTGGAAATTCATGAATATGTGATTTTTCTTTTTCTACAAGATATTTTAGAGCATCAATTTCTGCTTTTTTATGGAGGTAATCCATATTGGTTTTATAAAACTTAGCATTCAAATTTGTGATTTTTTCTTGCGTAAGTTCAATTTTATCTAATTGAGACTCATAATTTGATTGAGCTTTTTCCAATTTTTGTAAATAATGAACTTGCTCATCTTTGACCTCTGAAATAGCATCTTCTAATTTTGCTTTTGCAGTTTCAATCTCCATTTTCCGAAATGTTTTTTGATAAACCTTGAAGTCATCATCGTTATCATCCATAAAAATCCAGACCATAGATATAATAAATAGAAGACTTGTAATGGCGAACCATTTGTTTAACAAATGGATATCCCAATATCGTTCGTCCTGCTTATGAAACATAACTAAATATTAAAAAACCATTCAGGAATGGCTACGATGTATTTCAAATTAAACATCCATCTCAAGTACATTTTCAATGGAAGAGATAACATACTAAGTCCGAGAAAAACAAAAAATGTGAATTTTATAGGACCCACTCTATTTAAAAAACCGGTTAGCACATTTTTTGCAAGAATGGCTGGAACCGCAACAAAATAAAGAATGACTGTTATAAATCCGATTGATTCTCGCAACAAAATATTGTCAGGCAGTCCAGTACCAAGCCACTTGACCCAGAAATACTCCGAAAGATTGACATTTGTTAATGGGACTAATTTATGCGGATCCCAGTATTCGAATGGTCCGAAAAAATTCCAATTTGGACCTCTAAAAAAAGTCCCAATAAAAATGAGGAAAATCCATAAAATTAAAAATCCATATTGAAACAAAAAAATGCCTAACCGACGTTCTTTAAATGAATAAAATCCTGCTAAGTTGTTCGGTGTTGTACTCATATATGGAATTGCCATTAATCCCACAATAATAAGTCCCGGAAACAAAACACCCGCCAACCAAGGATCGAAATACACTAACATTTCCTGTAACCCAAGGAAATACCATGGTGCTTTGGATGGATTTGGTGTAGCGGCAGGGTTCGCAGGTTCTTCCAACGGTGCGGCTACCAATACCGACCAAACGATCAGAAAAACCATAAAAATGATCAATGCGATAAATTCGATATAAACTAGGTCTGGCCAAACCAATACTTTGTCATCTGGATCATTATATTCAGTAGGCTTTTCCCCTCGAGCCATTCTTTCATCATTTTCATAGGCTTTGTACATGGACAACCAGGTGTAAATAAGAACAGAATAAACCAATAATATTATGGGGAAATTATCCGGTTTTGTCAGCGTAATGTTAAAATTTTTATCATAATATCCCATGATAAAAAACAAGGTAATTACTGCCAGAGATACGTACAACCCGGGTTTTGTCCAAATTCTCCAAAATCCAAATTTTCTGTGGATTTTTTCAAACCAATCTCCCGGTGGGAAAATAAACGGAAACAAAACCGTAACCAGCGTAAAACTAATAGTCGGAGTTGAAATAACGTCTATAATATGCTTTAAAGTGTCCATGAGTCTCTACGATCTAAAGAGGGCCTGAAATTCCACCGTCTTTTCGGATTCGCCAAAAATGAACCGCCATAAATATCATGGCTATAAATGGCACTCCGATACAATGTAAAACGTAAAACCGTAACAGCGTAGCTTCTCCAACAAACCGACCTCCTAAAAGAGCAAATCGCACATCTGATCCTGCGTGGACTAAATTTATATCTCCAATAGCTAACATGGCTGCACCAGGACCCTCGTGGCCTAAAAATGGTGTTGCCCTTGCCATATTGGTTCCAACAGTTACAGCCCAAATAGCTAATTGATCCCACGGGAGTAAATATCCAGTGAAACTTAAAAATAAGGTGATGGTCATTAGCAAAACACCGACGCCCCAGTTGAATTCTCGTGGAGGTTTGTAGGAACCGGTCATAAAAACCCGCAACATGTGAAGCCAAACCGTAAGCACCATCGCATGGGCTCCCCACCGATGGATTTCTCTCATGATACCCAATGGAACTTGCTCGCCTAAATCAATCATGTCTGTATATGCATATTCCACCGTAGGACGATAATAAAACATGAGCATTATACCTGTGATGGTCAACACTACAAATAAGAAAAAAGACAAACCTCCCATGCACCAGGTGTAGCCGATTTTAACGGCATGTTTTGGCAATCTTGCAGGATGAAGATGTAGAAAAACACTACCTAAAATGGCATGCATCCTTTGTCTTCTTGTTCTTGGAATACCCGATCGGATGATAGATTTCCAAATTTGGGAATTTCCCATTCGCTCTAAAAGAGTCTGCTTTGATTTGTTTTTGCTCACCGCTTTAACTATCCTCTATTTAAACATTCAGGAAAGATTCGGACCTTTCCCATTCTCCTTTTTCAAATTTGAAATTTTTACTTTTATCCACTATTACTTGACCATCATCAGCTAAATAAATTTTAAATCGCTCTAAAGGTCTCGGTGCTGGTCCTTCAAAATTGATTCCAGTGGAACGAAATCCACTACCATGGCATGGACATTTAAATTTTCGTTCGCTATCCAACCAATTGGGTGTGCATCCTAAATGAGTACACACGGTGGATAAAGCATACATACCGTCCTCATTTCGAATGATCCATACATTATATTTTTTTTTGAATCTGATATCAACTTTCCCTATTTCGAACTCATCGGGATAACCGATTTTGAAACTTTGAGGAGGTTCGAATAATACATTGGGAAATAAAAACCGAATCAAAACAGTAAAAAATCCGCCTGTAGCCGCAGTAAAAGCAATCCACCCAATACTCAACCATTTAAAAAATCCTCGCCGTTCCATGGTAGCACCAGAAGATTTATCCTGAGGTACCCCTACCGATGCTTCCGGAGTAAATTTATCTGTACTCATGATGTTTGTCCATAGACTTTTTTAAGAGTTTTAATTGCAATATCTCTAATTTCCATATTTTCGTCACCTTCTGCCAACATTTTTAATTTCTCTTTAAACAGGTTATTCTTATAATCTGAACTGACATGAATCGCTACTCTTATTGCTTGGTTTTCTTCTTCTTGGTCTACTTCGGGATAAGATGAGTAATAGGTTCGATCCATTAAATCTGCGATGACATTCATGCCGGAAATATCTCCTAATTTTGCCAAACTCAGGGCTGTATCCCATCGAATGTTGACTTCTTCATGTTCAAGAAGCGGTATCAAATGAGGAATCGCTTTTTGATCCCCGATATTTCCCAAAGAAACAACTGCTGTAAGGTATTCAACATCTTCAAGGTTTTTTTTCGAAATAATGTTTTGCAAATCCTCTGCTGCCTCAGAATATTGAAGCAGTCCTAATGCCTTTATAGCACATAGGCGGGTGGCTGGATTCTTATCGTTCAACCCTTCTCTTAGGGCTTCTCCATAAATTTGATCTCCGGTTTGTCCCATGGCAAGAGCAAGGTACATCCTCACTTTTTCATCATCATGGACAGAACGAGTATAAGCAGTAATTAACTGATTTTTAAATAATACATCATTTACCGTTTCAGGTTCATTCGCTAAAATTTTTGATAATTCAAAAGCTGATTGCCACCGTTTTGAAGCAGATCCAATTTTTACATCATTCAGTAAATCCGATGCAGATTTTGGTTCAAGAGTGAGAAATTTGACGATAACAAAAAACGAAGTTCCAATAACTGCAATCATTAACGGAATCAGAAAAAAGGAATAAAACAGGACATAAACCCTGCTGGAATTTGTTTCTTGATTTAGAGAATTTGACATTTATTATTAATTAATTCTTCTTAGTTAAATCAAAAATTAAACCGTTTCCCATTCAGTAAACAATTAAATTTCTCTCACTTTAATATTATTCTTTTACCGGTTTGTCTTGTTTATTTGATACTTCGTTTTTCAACTGGAACCCTAATAATAAAGGAAAGACAAATAATACTGCTAAGGAGGTTAACAATCCAAAAACAATCCAACCTAAATGATCCATCAACCATGAAAATGTCAACCATTCAAACATCATTAAAACACATAGGAAACAACCAAAATATAACCAATCATCAATAAGGTACAGGCAATCATCGAAATCATTTGAACTCGATTATAATGGTTAGTTTCTGACATAAATAAATTAAATTTGTAAATGTAAATTCTTAGGTATTTCTTTTTCGCTTCTCACGAACTATGGCTGATTTGATTTTTCCCCTAAGTACTCTGTTGTCAAGGGCATTGACCTCGTCCATATTTCCACTAATCCCATCTGCAATTAACCTTTTCATCATCGCTTCTTCCGTTTCTGATTTATCCACTTCCTTTTCACCAGAATTGACTTGGGATAAAATTTGAGGCATAGGTGGACGGTCACCAGAACGTTTACATTTTACCATCAAGGCTTTTGCTTTCCCCCGGATTGGCTTTTCATCAATGGAGTTTATAAATTCCATGTCACCGTCGAGTGCTTTGTTGACGGCATAATGTATTAAATCTTCCGTGGATTCAAATTGTGGAGAAGAATTGTCTTCCTTGGATTCTGGGTGTTTTGGTAGTTCCGGCATAGGCGGACGGTCTCCCGTTCGTTTGCATTTCACCATCATTGCCTTTGCTTTGCCTCTTACTGGTTTTTTTTGGATTCCATTGATCACATCCATTTCTCCATCCAATGCTAAATTTACAGCATAATGAATCAAATCCTGGGGGTCTTCAAATTGTGGTATGCCTTCTGATTCTGTTCTTGAGTTTGATGATTTCGAGGAAATTTTTTCGAAAGAAACATCAGGTAATGGCGGAATGATTCCTGTACGTTTTGCTTTTACAAGGGCTGCTTTCGCCAATCCTCTGGTCGGCTTGTCGGGAATGGAATTGATAAAATCCATATCACCATCCATTCCTTTATTCACAACAAAAGCAATGGTTGTTTCCCTGTCCATTTTTGGCATGGTTTCTGTTTCGGTACTCTCTTCTTTCTTCACGGTTTCATCTACAAGGATGTGTGGAAAAAACAATTCTTTAAAATCTCTTAATAGTAGAGATTTATCTTTTTGAAAACCCCAATATCCTAACATTGAAAATAGTCCCGAATAAGATCGGTTACAGGTTATAAGAACAGTTTCATCCCTCTCATCTAATTCAAATTTCACTGTTTCTCTCAGAAATGGATTTATTCTAAATGATAAGGATAATTCTTTTTCATTTTCCATTCCTATTATCCTACCATTTAAAAATGGAAATAATGAATTGGGTCTTGTCCTTACATAACTGCCGGGTTTCAATTCAAATTGATCGAATGAATAATGATGAACATATCTGCCCATATCATTTAGAGGAAGCATTCGCTGAATACCGGGATACCATAAATGGTAATCTTTCAAAGAAATCAACCGATTCCAAACATCAGAAATTTCACCATTAATTTCTTGCCAGACTTGAGTTTTTACCTTTAAGAATCCCAATTCATAAGAGGTTCCCGAGCTTAATTTATTAGCGATGGCTTCGGTTAATATTCCCGGTTTTGCAGGTGTCGAACCTTCGATATCAATCTCGTGGGTCGTAAATTTTTCTACCGATCCATTTTCCAGCTCCACTTTGTACATCGTAGGATAATAGTATACTTCTTTAATGGATCCTACGTCGCCGGTTGAACGAATGGTAACGGATGTTCCTGATTGGACTTGATGTAAACTCATTTATAAAAATCTAACTTTTGAGGATTGAACCAGAATTTGTAAAACGGTAAACTTTTTGAAATTTAAAAAATACATAGCGGCAAATTTAATTCACTTATTGTTTAATATGTGCTATTTTGTTTCTTGATCCAATTTTTGAATTCTGATTTGATGTCTTCCAGACTCAAAGGGTGTTTTCAACCATGCTTCCAATATGTCGGTTAACGTTTCAACTGACACAAATCGTGCTCCTATGGATAAAATATTCGAATTGTTATGGTACCGTGACAGTGCAGGTATCTCAGAATTTTCTCCATAATAAACAGCTGCTCTGACTCCTTTTATTCTATTAGCTGCCATTGCTTCTCCTTGTCCAGATCCTCCAAAAATAATGCCACGTGAATGAGGATCTTCTGAAACCGCTTTTGCTGCTGGAAAAATAAAGTCAGGGTAATCATCCGTCGATTCATATTTATAAGCACCGTGATCCGTGATAGAATACCCTTGTTTCATTAAATAACTTTTCACCGTTTCCTTCAAGTCAAAACCAGCATGATCCGAAGCTAAATGAATTTTCATAATTTATTTTGAGTTTTTATTTATGGACTGGATATGATCCCGAATACAAGATTCAATTTTTCCCGGTGCAAATCCAAATTCTTCAGCCAAGTCTTTTTGGGGAGCTGACGCTCCATAATGATCTATCCCAATATTTAATCCATTTTCTCCTGTGAGACGTTCCCATCCGCATGTTACGCCAGCTTCGATAGAAATCCGCAACCCATTATCCTTTGAAATAATTCTATTTCTGTCTTTTTCAGGCAAGGTAAAAAATTTCTCCCAGCATGGAATACTAACGACTCTGCATTGAAATTCATTTAGATTTAAACAAACTTCCAAAGCCAATGAAACTTCTGATCCGGAAGCTAAAATGGTAATGTCAGGAATTCCATCACAATCTTTAACAATGTATCCTCCTGATTGTACTCCTTCTTTTATACGAGAATAATCACGCTGAATTTGGGGCAATCCCTGTCTGCTCAATAAAATAGCACTTGGAGTTGACAAATCCTTCAAAATACACTCCATAGAAATTACGGTTTCGAACGCATCAGCAGGACGATATACATTCAAATTTGGCATGGATCTTAAACTCATTATATGCTCTACAGGCTGGTGGGTAGGACCATCCTCTCCAACACAAAAAGAGTCGTGTGTAAATTCATACATCACTCGTAAATTTTGCAATGCGGATAATCGAATCGCAGGTCTTGAATAATCTGAAAAAACCAAAAAAGTACCACCAAATGGAATCAATCCACCATGAAGGGTAATCCCATTACAAATAACACTCATAGGAAATTCCCGTACACCGAATGCTAAGTTTCTTCCCCTTGGGTTTGATGGTGAAAAATCTCCAAAATCTGTAGCAAAATTAGAGGTATAATTAGAGGGTTCCAAATCCGCAGAGCCTCCTACTAAATGTGGAATTTGAAGCGCAAATTTATCTAAAGTCATACCAAATGCCTTGCGAGTCGAAATAGACGTATCCGATTCAAATTTAGGATAGGATAATTCTGGAAACCGATTTTGAATGGTGGTATTCCAAAATGATGAAAACATTGGATTATTCAATGCTGAATTCAATTTATTATCCCAATGATCTCTCTGCTCATTTAAAGATTGAAATCTCGATTGAAAATGATCTCTAACCTCATTGGGGATATAAAACGTTTCTTTAGGTAATCCTAATTTTTCTTTTGTTGCATCAATTTCTTCAAAAGGAAGTGGCATTCCATGGGTTTCGTGATCCCCTTCCATCGTGGCAGTTCCATTTGCAATTCGAGTATCTCCAATAATTAAACTTGGTTTCTCAATAACATGGGCTTTTTGAATTGCTTCTCGAATTTCGACATGATTGTGACCGTTAATCCTTTGGACATGCCATCCAAATCCTTCAAAAATCATTTTATAATCCGTCGTATCCACTCGGCTCACTTTTCCGGAAATTTGAGCGTCATTAGCATCGTAAAACAGGGTAAAATCTCTTAAACACCAATGTCCAGCTAAAGATGCGGCTCCCAAAGCTACGGGTTCTTGTAAATCTCCATCGCTACATAAAACATACGTTTTATGAGATAAAAAAGAAGATTCAACCTGCGTATTGGATTCACATAAGTTTTTAAATAATATTTCAGCCGTTGCCATTCCAATCCCCATTCCTACTCCTTGCCCTAATGGACCCGTAGTCGCTTCCACTCCGGGGATATGCACTTCTGGATGCCCGGGTGTTTGGCTATGTAACTGACGAAATGATTTTAAGTCCTCCATCGATAACCACCCAATCATGAATAATAAGGTGTATAAAAGCATGGATTCATGTCCTGCAGACAAAACAAATCTATCACGATTAAACCATTCTGGATCATTTGGATCAAAATTCAGGAATTCTGTGAATAAACTATATGCAAAATTAATTGAAGAAAGTGGACCCCCGGAATGCCCCGAATTTGCTTTACGAACACCGTCAAGTATCATTCCCTTCATAACCCGTATCGAAAAGGTATCTTTTTCGTCTTTACTCCATTCGGAAAACATATCTATATCTCGATATGTTTTCATGAAATTCCTATATGTTTAAATTGTGTGATTTGATTTACAGGATCTTTTGATTGAAAAATTCCAGAACCAACCACTAAAGCATCAGCCCCGGCACGGGCTACCTCTCTTGCGTTCTCCAATTTAATGCCTCCATCTACTTCAATTTCCACGCTATCTAATTTATATTGTACTAAAAGAATTTTTAACTGTTTAATTTTATCCAGCGAAGCATTAATAAATGTTTGTCCACCAAACCCCGGTTCTACGCTCATAATTAATACTCTGTCAACTTGGTTTAAAAATGGAACAATGGTTTCTAATGGAGTCTGTGGTTTTAATGAAATACCAACTTCGCAACCGATTGATTTTATGGTATTAATTAATTCACTGGGATTTTGACATGCTTCCACATGGAAAGTGATATTGTTTGCACCTGATTTGTAAAAGGGTTCAACCAAATCCATAGGATTAATTACCATCAAATGGACATCAAAAAACAAATTTGAGATGGGTCTGAGTGATTTTACAACCACAGGACCAATGGTCAAATTAGGCACAAATTGGTTATCCATGACATCTATATGCACATAATCAGCACCTCCAGACTGGCACCATTTTAAAGCAGAACGGAGATCAGAAAAATCAGCAGACAATATGGAAGGGGCTATTTTGATCAATTTGTTTGATTATTAAAGCGGTAAAATTAGGAGAATATATGATGAACTCCAATGGTCTTAATCCCATTCGAATCCAGAAACTCTCATTTGTTTAATATCTATTTCTATTGAATTATACTCCTGAAGACTGGGGACAAAATAATAAAGAATTTTAAATTCACCGTACTCATCTACCCAAACGGAATCGGGTGTTCCGAACATCTGAAAAACCTCAATTTCTGTGGGGTTTTTTTTCAAAAATTCCCAATCATTTAGTTTTGTTTTTCGAAAGTCTTTTTCTTCAAACGGAGTGAGGTTATTGGGGGAAGCCTTCTTAGTTTCAGGATGAGTGGATTGAGTACTGCAACTAATCATAAACAAAAAAATGAACTGAAAAAAACAACTTATTTTCATGTGATAAATCTATTCCTACTTTTATTCCATCTCAAATGAATATTTTAACGATATATTTAATGAACATCTTTCATTCAGAGTTTTTCCATCTTAGTTTCCACCCCTAAAAAATTATTGAGGATTTATGACAAATACACCAAAAAACTTACCCTTTCATTTGAATCCTGATTTCTTAACCAGTCCGGATGCTCGGAGTATTCGAATTTTAGCGGAATATTTAGGTCCACAACGCAGGTTTTCCCGAAATCATATTGAAGATACCATTGTATTTTTTGGAAGTGCCAGAATCAAATCACCTGAGAAAGCTAAAAAGGATTTGAAAAACTTACCAAAGAACTCGAGAAAAAAGAACCAATTGGAACAACAACTGTATATGAGTAGGTTTTACGAAGAAACCAAATTATTAGCGAAAAAATTGACCCTTTGGAGCAAAAAACTAAAGAACTCAAATCACCGATATATCATCACTTCAGGAGGTGGGCCGGGAATCATGGAAGCCGCAAACCGTGGTGCTTCTGAAGCAAAGGGATTGGCGATTGGATTAAATATTACTATTCCTCACGAGCAGTCAGGGAATAAATGGATTACTCCTGATTTGGACATTGAATTTCATTATTTTTTCATGAGGAAGTTTTGGATGTCTTATTTAGCCAAAGCATTGGTAGCATTCCCCGGGGGATTCGGGACTATGGATGAATTGTTTGAAATATTAACTTTAATTCAAACAAAAAAAATAAAAAAAACGATTCCCATCGTCTTGTATGGAAAGGAATTTTGGGAAAACATTGTAAACTGGGATTATTTGGTAAAAGTGGGAACGATCTCGAAAAAGGATTTGAAATTGTTTTGTATTTGTGACACGGTTGATGACGCTTACAATTATCTTACTGATAAGATAACCGGAACTCACACAGGACCTAATTTTTAAATGAATAAAAAAAATCAAGGTGTCCTTGCCCAGGGTCAAACAAATTGATGATTCAATATCACGATGTTGAATGGGGAGTGCCTGTCCATGATAATAAAAAACTTTTTGAATTTATGGTTTTAGATTTTTTTCAAGCTGGACTTAGTTGGCAAATCGTTTTAAATAAGCGGGAAGGATTCAGAAATGCATTTGCTAATTTCAATCCAACGAAGGTGGCTCAGTTTAGAGAAAAAGAAATTGAAACATTAAGACAAGATACATCCATCCTTCGAAATAAGTTGAAAATAAAATCAACTATTGCAAACAGTCAACATTTTTTAGATATCCAAAATGAATTTGGATCTTTTAACAAATTTATTTGGCAGTTAACCAATGGGAAAAAATAGATGAAATTCCAGCTTCATCACCGGAATCGGATGCCATGAGCCATGCACTAAAAAATCGTGGATTCAAATTTGTTGGAACCACAATTTGTTATGCATTTATGCAGGCAGCAGGAATGGTGAACGATCACTTGATATCTTGTTTTCGTTTTAATGAGTTGATCGCACGTGGTTGATTAAGTATTTGGATTAGGCATAATAAATCAACTAAACTTCATCAAGATAATAACAGTTTAATCTGAATGTTGCAGGGAAGTCCGTGAAAGTCGGACACAGTCCCCGCTACTGTAACCGTTGAGAGTTTTTCACTATGCCATTGTTCCGATAAACCGGAATGAGAAGGCGAAAACCTCTGTGAATGCGGAAGTCAGGAAACCTGAACATCAGACTATTCATTCATACTTTCGGGATAAAGGTCATGAAATATTTCAGTATATCCTCCCTTTTTCGCCCGAGATTAATTTCGGAGGTGCAATGCATTCACCAGTTCAATCCATTAAATTGTTGATTTTTTTGCTTTCAACGATTCTTTTTGCAGATTTAAGAAGTGGTTTTATTCAATCCTCAGATGGCGAACCGGTTGGATATGCTATCATTACAGACAAAAGTAAAACCAATTGGACCGTATCTGATCAAAACGGATATTACTCACATAATTTTAACACCGAACCAGGTGATACATTATACATTAGAAGGCTTGGGTACGAGACTGCATTTCTCATCATATCAGATGAGTATTCTAATCCGTTTATACTGCAATCAAAAGCAATTCCATTGGAATCGGTTACAGTTGAAAAACCTTCACGTCCTTTTGATTTACCGGAAAATACTGTCATATTAAATCATCAGGAATCGGGGTTTTTGCCGGGATATTTACCGGGATTAGGGTGGAATTCCTATGGAGGAAGAACAGGAAATCAAAGTCTTTATTTCGATGGTGGACAATCTGGTCATACAAAAATCCTTTTTGAAAATATTTCTATAACTGACCCACAAAGTGGAGGTAGTGACATAACCTTAATTCCACAGACCCTTATCCGACAGGCAACATTGTATTCCACACCCGGGGTGTACTTTGGTTCTGGTGTAATTGATGGTGCCATTAATTTAAACAGCAAACCACAAAATGATAATGAAATCAAACTTATTGCAGGTAGTTTTGGCTATAGACAATCTCAACTGACACTGTCATTCATGGATAGTCCATTTAAATTATCCTTAGACACTGGAGTTATGAAAGATAGAGGTGACTATTTCATAAATAATGGCAGGGAATCTATAAAAAGAGAAAATAATAATATAAATCAAACATTTGGTTTGATTCGATCAGAATTTCATTATGGTCAACAAACTCAATTCTCTGCATTGTTAATGACAACAAACACTAGTAGAGGAATTTCAGGTTCAGAGGATTGGCTTACTCCACTTGCTAGACGCAAAGATAATTTCACAATTGGAAAACTCAACGCAGTTTATCTTAATACCCATGGTCATTTAGGAATAACATTGACACAATTTAAGAACGTACAAACTTATAATGATGAAAATCCTAACTGGCCAATCCACAGTAAACATGAACCCAAAAATAGTGGGATTCACTTAAACTGGGTTCACCGGTTCAATAAAACTTTCCTGAATCAAACCATGCTTGAATTGAAAAATGAAAAAATTACTAGTACTGATGTAGGAGATCATTCCCGGTCATTAAAATCTCTCATAACACGAGGTTCCTTGAAAATGTCAGACAGGATAAAAGTCACACCAACATTGAGGTATGATATATCATCTGATTACCATCAAAATATAACGGGTGATCTGAGATTGACTTTCCAAAAAGAGACTGGTGATATTTTTCGAGTTTCCGGAGGGACTGCTTATCGTGAACCAACTCTAAATGATTTATTTTGGCCCGAAGGTATGTTTGAATCAGGAAACCCACAATTGGAACCGGAACACAGTCAAATAATTTCTCTAGATTGGACTACATCACTTTTTTCTTCTGGTGGTCTCCAATTTCGTTTTACCGATCGATTAACCAATAACCTAATTCAGTGGGCTGAAAACGAAAATGGAGTTTGGTCACCCGAAAATATTGCTTCAGCAAAACGATTATCAATTGTCATATCTGGCGAGTTAGGCTTAAGCACCCTTCCTGTCAAAATCGGTTGGAATACTAATTTTTTCAAAACAAAGAATTTAACTACAGGAAAACCTCTCCAATACATTCCCTCGATTCAAGGTTTCATAAACACAAAAATTCCATTAAACAATGCATCCATTAGTGGATTAATTTACTATTGTGGAAAACGACCTTATACCGTCAAGAATTGGAATTCTATTGAGGTAGATAAATTTATGGGTTCTTATTTTCGATTTGATATTAATGTCGATTATATTTTACCAATTTTAAATAATGACCTCAACTTGGAATTAGCCCTAAAAAATGTATTCAATAAGGATATCCGTACCCTTCCAAAATATCCGGAACCGGGACAAAATTGGACTATTTCAATTAATTATACACCTACTAATTTATTTTCCAGATAAAAATAAATTCCTATGATTAATTCTCAAACTCCCATTCCACACCAAAACTTACCAATTGTCCCATAGGTAGAAAATAGGCATTGTTTCGGGGCCATATCCATTCTTTCGGTACATCGGGATACATTTGTTTGATTGTATTTTCTTGAGCATGAAACAAGTTACGAATGCGATACGTTATAATCACCGACGAAACCTTAGCACTGATATTCCAGTGTGCAGTCAAATAATCAGGAAGAGCATATGGCTGCCATTCATTTTCAAACGGTCTTCCCAAACCCGGGTCAAATCCAAAAGATGAATCTCTGTTTAGAATCCCCTCTATAACCAACGATGATGTTAGTTCCATATTATCTGAAAACAATCGTTTTGTAATTTCAATCTCTGTCTTAATCCGATCTCCAATACCATCTGAAATCGTGGATTTGTTTGTAGAATGAATCCAATTCCCAGACCATCTTATCCCCTGACGAATCATCCAATTAAAGCCCCAATTGATGGTCATTAATTCAATGGGAGTTAAGGTTGAGTCTCCCTGAACCATAACTAGATTATTTGACCTCCAATAGTTGACACCACCAAAAACTTCTAATGGATCATTTTTCCAATTCAATTGAGTATTCATAACAAGCCAAGTTTCAAAAAACGGTCGAGAATCATTCCAAATAACTAAGTGCTGCGGGTAGTTTTTTAAGGCTATTGTCTGTTTCCAATGGTACGAATTCCAAGATTTATTCATTAGGATTTCAAATCGAGGTAAAACTGTATTTTCACCTGTGTCAAAACCTCCACTTAATTCAAATTTTTCTCTTTTCAACATTCCCCATCCAGATATCCAAGATCGGTTTTTAGCAATGGTTGTGTCAGGGAATGTTAAGGATTGTGTGTTTCCTGAAATGCCATATATCCCTCCATTGTCTTTTTCATTTTCAGGGGTAATAGATGCAGAAAATCGTCCTCTATTTAAATAATGTAGTTGTGATTTTGAAAACTCCGAAACCCATCTTCTTTTTTCCATAAATTGGTTAAGGGAAAATTGTATGTTTTTTTGTTGCCATTGGAACTGGGATGATGCTGATGCAGTTGTGATTTCATCTCTGTGAACACCGTTTGTTTCTGAATTATTATACAAACCGGAATCAGTAATAAATCTACCGACTGAAAGGGTGGATAAAACCGAATCAATCATTCCTGAAAAGTGAAAACAATAGGATTGCTGATTTGGATCCAATACTCCGGAGTTTCGATTTTCCAGTTGAACAAATTGGGAATACGGTCCTCCGTAACTACGTTTAAATCCATTCCACTCTATTATCTGAGATGGTTTTTTAAATTGACCATTTAAATTAAATTGGTCGAAAAAATAATCTCCTTGTCTATAATCAAAGGAGGTTATCACCTCATTGGAATCGGGAAATAAATCATAGGTCTCATTTTTATATTCTTTTAAATCAGAGAAAGCAAATATTCTGTCTCCAAACTGCAATGGAAAAGAATGAAATGTTCCGTCAAAAAATAATTTACCTGAATACCAATCCCGATTCCAAATTAATATACCTTGGTTTGTGGACATCCCATTTTGCCCACTCCAGTCAAAGGGAATAGGGTCTAATGTTTGGGGAAAAATCAGAGAAACAAACCCAACTCCAAACCCGGCACAAATATTCTTTATCACTGTAAATGAAAGATTATTATGGTTTAATAATCTGACTTAGACCTTATAAAACGGAATAAATAAATGATTATTCCTCGTTGTCCAATCTGAATCTTCCTCATCCTGAGTTAGTGCAAGTTTCATGAGGTTCATGTGTTTGTCTAAATGATGAATCTGATGGAGTAGAAGTGCTTCAGGAAAATTTGGTTTTCGTGAGCTTCGCCACTCTAACTGTCCCTGATGGGCTAGAATCATGTGTTCTAATTTTAACGATAAGCGTTCCGGAAATCCGGCTATGGAGGTTGCCTCTTCCCTCATCATATCCCGGGACAATACTGCATGGCCAATAAAATTGCCTTCATCCGTTACATTTGATTCTAAACTACTGGATAGTTCCTTTACTTTCCCTAAATCATGAAGCAAAACCCCGGTCAACAAAAGATCCTTGTCCACTTCATATTTGTCTGCTAATTCCATAGCTACTCTTCCCATAGAAATAATACTTTCTAATAATCCCGAACGGAAATTGTAGTGGGAAGTCAATGAAGCAGGACAAATTAAAATCGACGACCGATATTTTTTATAAATATTACTCACCAATTTTTTTAGTTTTTTATCTTTAAACTCGTTGACCCATTCACGAATTTCCAGCCACATTTCTTTTGGATCATAATCAGAGGATGGGACAATCAAGGTTGGGTCATAACCGTATCGTCCGTGTGTTTGAACCGAAGCTCTTCCAATTTTTTTAATATCCATTTGAAGCCGTCCTTGATAAGAACCGATTTCTGCTTTGGCAACCACTGCATCACCCGAATCAAATTTTGGCAAAAAATATTCTGTTTTATTCCATACTTTACCGTGGATCTGTCCTGTTTTATCCCGTAACACTAAATCTATGAATAAATCACCGGTGCGTGTGTGACGCAGATGTTTATCCACACAGAGATAAAATCCCTGAATTATCATTCCTTCTTTAAATTTATGAATTGGGGTTACGTCTTTCATTTTGTCGGTTTTTCACCATGAATGAACCTATTTGTCATTTGAATTCCTCTACAAATAAATATACAACTGCTAATATTATCAGTAAATTTCAACAATGAAGATAAGGATTATTCTGAAAAAAATAAGCTACCAAAATTCTAGCCACGTCCGAATCCTAAATTCCTGCTTGAAAACATGGTTCGCAAATCCAAAAGATTTACAATTGACGGATCCGAGAATGACATTTCCTTTTCGATTTAACCAATGGGTGAAAACATCCTACAATCATGAATATACCGAAACTTGGGGAGCCTATTCAGAAAATTGGATGGTAGGAATGATTAGTATGAAGTGGATTCCTGAAAAAAAGTACGGTCATTTATTTCATTTATTTGTGGATAAACTATACCGAAATAGAGGAGTTGGAAATAAACTGATGTTTGCTGTAGAAACCCATGCCAAAAAAAATCATGCATCTAAAATCACATTGAATGTCATACCCGGTAATTTTCCTGCAATTAAATTATACGAAAATTGCGGATACTCTCTCGTAAAATCGACTAAAAATCAGTTGAAAATGAAAAAACACTTACACTATATTTGATTATAGATACTGTGTTAGTCCTTCGTTGATACGGAAAGAATCTCACCTCAATTTCCTATTAATAAAAAGGGGTGATTATACAAAAATCCATTATAAAAGAAATTAATAGTTTAATTCAGTGTATAACATTGTCATCATGTTAAAATTATTATTAAATTTTCAGTTGGAATAACTAGTATTTTTCATGTTGTTATTTCCTTTTTCCCGCCTCGGAACACCGTGGCGGGTTTTTTATAATTCCTTGGTTTAGTGGAATAGTCGTTTAGACCAATTTATTTACATCGGGACACACTAAAAGCAATTGGGTCAACGAGTCTTCAATTAAAACCTGCTACCTTGGGAATATTCTTTGTGAATCAGAAAAATCCCTTATCAGGTGGAACAAGTCACATCATTAACATTTGTAAACAACTTAATGTGCCTGTTCTATTGTAGGATGAATGGTTGTCGCTTTGAAAATTAATCCAATTTTCCTTCATCCATTCATACAATCCGAATTTATGGTTCCAATAGTTCAATTGACTTGATTTAATTTTCGCATATTTCGAATATCTTACTATCACTTAATCAACATTAATTTTTCTGATTGAGAATAATCTCCACCTTTCATGTTTACAAAATACACCCCGCTCGAAACTCCAGAACCATCCCATTTTATCTTGTGAATCCCGGGTGGGAGTTTTTCATTCAATATAGTTTCAATTAATCTTCCTGTTATATCGTAAATCCGTAAGGATGTTGTGTGATTCGTCCCCACATTAGGGGTTGAAAATCGAATCGTCGTTATCGGATTAAAGGGATTGGGATGTGCCGGGAAAAGTACAAACTCTGATGGAGTTGGTGGAGCGGTGGATTTCCGTAACATCCATTGTTCGATATTTGAGTCTAAAGTAATTTGGGTTTCACTCGTTAATAAGATTGCTTCGCTCCATTTCATTTTGCTCGCAATGACAGGAACGATTTCCCAATCTTCACCATCTTTTATTTTACACTCTATCGTAAGCGGACTGTCATCAATCATCACTTCTATCAAACATTCGTCAGATTTGCAGAGTTTGGAATCTCCAGAAAAACGGAGGTCTTTTGCACCCAATGGGGGTCTGGGCGGAAGACTGTAACTCAATGGATTTTCTATTTCAATTTTGTTACCGAAAAATACTGAAGTGTTGTTGAGTGTCAATGTATTTGCGTATTTAAGTGTTTCATTGGTATTCCTCCGATTTGTAACCATAGAAACAGACAGAATTATTTCACCAGCCAATGATGCATTTACCCAATAACCATTTCCGGGAAATAGACTATCTACAGATACATAGGTTATGTCAAATCCATACCATGAGCCGGGAATAATAATGTCTTCAGGATCCATAATATTATTGACAGATATGGGAAATGCTATACTTGAAATCAAATTCCATCCTTGATGTAATGCAAGAGACAAATTCACAATTGGATCACCTGTAATTATATTCGATCCAGTTTCTTCAAAATAAAGCCAGTATCCGCTTCCCGGAATCAACAACTCTGTTTCAAAATATGCATCACCAAAACCAAATAGTGTTCCATCAATACTGTTCGGGAAATTATATTCATAAGATGGGGTTCCAGTATTCACAGACAATCCAATTAAATTCCATCCTTCGGTGTTGGAATGCGAATACGACGTTGATTCAATTCCATTCGAAGTTCCCGGTGTAGGATTTTGAAAATCCCATTCATCACTTCCATCAAAAATTCGACCGAACGAAATATCGGTTTCTTGATTGCCAAACGTCAATGAATCCTTCACAGTGATACCATCCGGTTGGACCAACGCCAAAAATTCCCCTCCTCCACTTAGTTTAAAATTTGTATGGTGACTGCCCTGTTCTTCATCATTATCACACCAAAATAGTATATGTCCGTTGGAAGGCAACGTAGTTCCAATTGGAATCATCCATTTTGTCAAATTATCAGAATTATCCGTGAGAAACATTCCACCAATATTTACGGATTCATTCTCAACATTAAACAATTCCAACCAATCGTCAAATTCTCCTTCTTCATCAAAATTTGTGGTGTCATTGCTAGCAAGAAATTCATTCAATAGAATGTGGTTCCCCACGATTTCGGGAACCAATATTTCCACCAACTTATGTCTTGGAAATAGATTAGATTGACCACTGAAATCTTCGCAATAGATTTGAAAATATCCTTGAGTCCCTTGAATGGGCGGAATGACTCCCGTCCACCGATCCGTTTCTTCCACAGTTTTTGAATTGGGTATTGGAGAGAATTCCATTTGAAAAATTTCAGGGTTGGATTCCGGTGTTTCACGAAAATGAATTTCCACCTTATGTAATCCCGCACTTCCAAACACAGAAGCCTGAACAGTAATACTATCTCCGAATAAAGGAAATTGAGGTAACCATGAAAAATCATACACCACCGGTGGAGCTTGATTATAGGAAATCAAATTTGAAATAGATTCCATTCGCAAATTTATAAATTCCCTGATTCCCCTTTTTACATGGAGATTCTCATAATGCTCTGCAGAAAATGAATTGTGGTAATCCTCCATTGTGAATCCGTAATCAAA
>CAZBZK010000010.1:0-5214 GCA_964496365.1 uncultured bacterium | reverse complement strand
AAGAACATTGACTGCAAAATATTTTAATACACCAGCAATATTCAAAACTGATTCCAGAGAATCAGCAAAATTTTCTTCGGGAGTTTGATTTATTATTCCAATCAACCGTGCTAATTGTGAGTAATCGTATTCATCTTCATTTGTTTTTAGTTCATAGGGACGATCCTCATCATAGTACGGATGATAATCTTCCGGGTTTTCCCCTCGATAAGTCAAATCTGCAGGCCAAAGACATTTCCAAAGATTACCAGTATCGTCAGAAAAGTTCTTCTCAAGGAATTCATCATCTATGTGTTCAACTGAAACATACAATCCATAATAGTCTCCATTTATGTAAACTGCAACATGGGTGGAACGGGTTGTTGACATTCCTAAATCCTCATAGAAATCCCAACATAGCTTACTGCGAATTATAGATGGATCGTTATGTTCACCATTCAAATTGATTTTCTCTACTCCATATAGATCACCACCAGAAACAAAATGGTTCAGATCAAGTTTAAAGGATTTTTTCGCTGCTGTTCTGGATGTATTTCCCCGCAAGCGAAATCCTACACTGTCTAATGTTTCATCAAACCATTCGGATACATATCGCAAGGTAACTGGATGAAGCGAATCACTTTCTACATGTTCATAAATCCACTCCAATCGAACTGAATCAATGGAAATATGTACTTCATCCACTTCTGCATCATCATATAATTTCCAACTGTCATCCTGAGATGAAGCAGATGCGATCATAGTAATCAATAATAAAACTAAATTTGATTTATTCATGAATCACTCTCCTAAAAAGTATCCGTGACTATAGGGTTGAAGGTGTAAAGTGGTTTTGTTCCCTGCTAATGAAAAGGGAATATTGTTTTTTAATCTTCTCCAACTCGAAACCTGAATAGGGTTTTCAAAAGAAACGGACTGCCTTTTATCACTATGGTTTATGGCAACTAAAATAATTTCATCGAAGTAAATTTTGAAATATATCCAGGTCGGACCATTCAAAAAAACCGTATAAAAATCACCAATAGACAACGATGTATATGTTTGTCTTAAATTTGTTAAAGAGGATATTTTTTCTTTCAGGATAGATTCACCAATTTTTAGATCTCTTCCAAATCGCATGGGTCTTCTATTATCCGGATCTCCAGCACCCGAAAGTCCAATTTCTTCACCATAGTACATTACAGGAACACCAGGGATTGAAAAATTAAATGCTGAAAAGTTTGCCAGTTTAAGATAACTCGATGAATGTTCAATGGCTTCTGGCGGAGAGTTAAATGCCCTTTCCGTTCCGTTTTCGCCAAATGACATTTGATTATCAGCAACGGAAATAAATCGTATTTGATCATGACTGGATGTGATAGTTCCCATTAAATTGACAGGTTGATAATTCCTAAAATTCTGAACGAGGGTTTCCTTCAATAATGTCATATCTCCGTTTGCAGAAGCAAATATATTTCGAGCTTTGAAATATATGTCAAAATTGAACTGTGCATCCAATTCACTTGGGTTCACATAACTCAAGATCAATTCATCAGAACCGAATGTTTCTCCAATTTGATAATAATTTTTTTCAGGAAAATTTTGTTTCAATTCATTTGTTAATCTTTTCCAGAATAAATGGGGAACATGTTTAACGGCATCCTGCCTGAATCCATCTAAATCAAATTCTTGCATCCACCAAACCGCATCCTCAACCACAGCGTCAATGGCATTTGTATTTGAATAGTCAAAAGATGGAAGATATGGTTCAAACCATGTGGTTAAACGGGTGTCGCCATCCCATCTGCGGATATTCATGGAACCGTCTGGAAGTTCAACATTACCAAACCATTTTTTTTTCGTTTTATAATAAGTATGATCCTCATGAACATGGTTACTGACAAAATCACTTAGGATTTTTATATGTTTAGAATGAGCCAAGTTTATCAGGGTTTTTAATTCATTTTCTGTTCCAAATCGAGCATCAATTTTTCTTGGAGACACAGGCCAATAGCCATGATATCCACTATACATCCGGTGGGGAGGGTTCCACTCTCTAAAGGCATTGGTTGGCTGCGACTGAAATGGAGAAATCCATAATGCAGATATTCCTAATTCCGAAAAATATCCATCCTCAAGTTTTTGAATAATTCCTTCAAAGTCCCCACCATAAAAATCTACAAGAGGATGTAAATCTCCACCAATCTGTACCGTATTTGACGGATCACCATCTAAAAATCTATCAATCATCAAACTATATATGGTTTTAAAATGCCAATCATCCGGACTGGTTTTTATATGTAAAGGAATGCCATCCTTAATCCATGTGTGGTTTTCTTTAATAAGGTTTCCTTTATTATCTAATCCCAGAAGTCGAAGCAATCCATAGTTTAAATCTGAAATATTTATAATTACATCCCCATTAATTTGAGGATCAACCACATCTGGGTGAAGGCGTATATTATTCCACAATGCAATAGTTTCCATGGGCAAAACATCGGAGGAATTCAAAAAAGTGAAGGTTAAATAATTTCCTACATGACTTTTTTTAACCCATTGTCCTGATGGTAATTTTTTAAACTGGGACAAATCCAGCACAGAATTCCATCCACCCATATTATTTGAAATCACATTTTCATTTTCTGGATCTATTATTTCTGAATCCCCCACTACAAATTTATACTCATATGTATTTGGTTTTAAAAAAACTGAACGTTCAAAAATTCCACTCCCATTTTTATCAATCAATGGGTGTTTTGTTCTAGACCAATCATTAAAATTACCCATTACAAAAACCCGATTACTTTTCCATTGTGATTTTAAATTGAACTTGTATTCAACCATGGGTTCAATCGTGACTGGAAGATTCAAAGGAGACTGTCCTGCTGTTCCTGATAAGAAAAGTAATTGACTTGTTGAAGTTTTCGGTGTGATGAATAGACTATCAGAATTGGAATCAAATCTTATGATCAAATCTGGGTGAAATTCAAAGTGAATGGTCATGTCAGAATGAGATTTATAGACGGATAAATCAAACCCTTTCGTCACACCTTCTGGGACTTTTAAAGTTGGTACCGTATAAAATATCCGATCATGGGAATCAGAATCACAGGCAAAAAATATAAAACAAATGTTAACATAAATAAAATTTCTAATGTTTTGTAATCCAATCATAATCTAAATTTAAGGAAATTAGAAAAAGTGATTCATATAAATTAATCTATTCAAACTTTGGTGTTTTTTTCAATATTATTATTTTCGGTAAGAGTTCTTATCTTTACTAGTTTTCTGGTGTTCATGAATTCATGTAGCAATCCATCGGTTTCCTCTCTATCCTACGGTGCATTTGTTCAGGGTAATCACACTACTTTTAAAGTGAAGGCACCTCAAGCTGAAAAGGTTTTTCTGGTTTTATTTGACCATCCTGAAGATCAAACTGGAAGGGAATTGATCATGGAAAAATCACAGGAAGGTGATTGGAGTTTGACCACTACAGAAGCCGGTATTGGCACATTTTACGGATACAGATTGGAAGGGACATATCTTGGGAATAATCCAAAGGTCATTGTTGCGGATCCTTATTCATTGGCTGCCGTTACCCAAAATTCGTACCGCCATGTTGCAAAATCTCTCATCATTGATCCGACCTATGATTGGGGAAATGATACTTGGATAAAATTGAATCCCCGAGATCTCATTATTTATGAAATGCACATAAGAGATATGACGGCACACTCAAGTTCCAAATCAAAAAGCCCTGGGACTTATATAGGCTTGATTGATTCAAAACAAAAAGGAGGCATCACACATTTGAAGGAAATGGGAATCAATGCTGTTCAACTTCTTCCCGTACAAGATTTTGCCAATGTGGAAGTTCCATTCATGGATGAGACAACACCGATTTATAATACATGGAATCCTTATGCTCGAAATCACTGGGGCTACATGACAACATTTTTCTTCGCTCCTGAATCGTATTATGCAAGCGATGGAACCAACGTATTGAAGAAATGGAACGGTATAGATGGTAGAGCCGTGCGAGAGTTAAAAGATTTGGTGAAAGCCTTTCATAATGAAGGTATTGCTGTGATTATGGATGTTGTATATAACCATGTCTCAAATTATGACTATCATCCGTTAAAATACATTGATAAGGAAATGTATTTCCGTTTGGATGCAGATGGTAATTATATCTCAAAGAGTGGATGTGGAAATGATACTCAATCAGAAAATCCTGCCATGAGTCAACTCATTTTAGAAAGTGTGAAGTATTGGATGACCCACTATCATATTGACGGGTTTCGATTCGATTTGGGAAATCTTATTGATCGAGAAACACGCCAAAAAATAATCCATGATCTACGTCAAATTAATCCCCATGCAATTATTATAGCAGAACCCTGGGGAGATGGTTACGACCCTTCAGGATTTTCTAAAATGGGATGGGCTTCCTTCAACGACCAATTTCGTGATGGTCTAAACGGGAGTGTTTTTGATGTGAGTGATAAAGGATTTTTACTGGGTAGTTGGAGAGGGAAAAACGATAAAGAATTTTTAAAGCGAATAATTCTCGGTTCACAAAACGATTTGGGCGGTCAATATTTCGACGTGTCTCATAGCGTCAATTATCTTGAATGCCATGACAACCATACGTTTGGAGACAGACTTAGAATTTCCGGTGGATTCATAACTGAACATTCCAAAATTGTAGATAAACAGTCCCATTCAATTGTGAATGGATCATTTATGAACATGAATAAATTGGGTGCACTGTTTTTATTCACCAGTCAAGGAATAGTGTTCATGCACGAAGGACAAGAATGGGCACGAAGTAAAATAATAGCAGAATCAAACATTACAGACGAACAAGTGGGAATGGTTGACCATAATTCCTACGAAAAAGATAACGAAACTAATTGGTTGAATTGGAATGAAAAAGAGAAGAATTTGGAACTGGTTGACTATTACAAAGGATTAATACAAGTCAGGAAACGCTATTCTGAATTCCGTCACAGTAATCCAGAAGATTATGAATTTATTCACGTAGAAAATAAAATGGCAATCGCATATTTGTTGAAAAATAATATATTGGTTGCGATGAACGGAGATACTAGAATCCCTTTGGTGCTAAATTTACCTAAAGGGGATTGGCATATTATTGCAGATTCAGAGACTATAGATATTGACGGTGAACATACACGTTCTAATTCCATCGTTTTACCATCTTCAAGTGGA
>CAZBZK010000009.1:0-42681 GCA_964496365.1 uncultured bacterium | reverse complement strand
TTACTTACACTCCAAATGAGAATTTTTATGGTACAGATGAATTTATATATCTCCTGTCAGACTTAGCAGGTGGAACCGATGAAACTGTAGTTTCTATTACTATTCAGCCCATTAACGATGCACCCATGTTCACTAGTGTTCCTGTTACAAGCGTCGATGAAGATTCAAATTATTTATACGCTTTGGAAGGGATAGATATTGATGGTGATGATCTATCATTTATCACTCCATTTTTACCAAATTGGTTAAGTTTTGATGGAACATCAATTTTGAGTGGAATTCCTGAAAATAGCGATGTTGGCGATCACTCTGTAATTTTATTAGTATCCGATGGTACAGTTTCAGTCGAACAATCGTTCACCATTTTGGTTGTGAATACAAATGATGCTCCTTATTTTACAAGTACTCCTGATACAGCTGCCACTCAAGGTCAACTTTATTCGTATTTAATGACTGGAATGGATGATGATGTGGGTGACGAATTAACTTTCTCAATTACGTCAATTCCAGATTGGTTAAGTTTTGATGGTATTTCCATATTGAGTGGAGTACCAGATAATAGCGACGTTGGAATTTCAAATATCATATTGACGGTTTCGGATTTAAATGGGTCATCAGATAATCAGGAATTTGAAATAATCGTGGAAAATGTAAACGATTCACCCATTGCGGATGATTTGTTTGAGTCAGTGAATGAAGATGAAGTTGTTTCCATTGTTTTAACAGGAAGTGATATTGATGAAGGAGATGTACTCACTTTTGAAGTAGAATCACCACCCCAAAATGGTGTGTATTCAAATGGAATTTATACACCAAATACTAATTTTAATGGAACGGATTCGTTTACATACAAAGCCTTTGATGGTCAGCTTTACTCCAATACAGCTACCGTTTCGATTACAGTAATTGCTTTGAATGATCCTCCTGTATTGTCTGAACTAACCAATCAGCAAATTCCTGAAGATACAGAATTGACCTTGACTCTATCGGCAAGTGATCCGGAAGGAGATGCTTTAACCTATTCCGCAAATAGCAATTCACCCAATGTAATTGTGAATACCGTAGATAATCAAATTACCATGATACCGAGCGAAAATTTTAACGACCTATTCGGGGTTGAAATTACGGTGATTGTTTCCGATGGTGAGTTCAACGTAGAAGATGATTTTGTTTTGATTGTTAATCCAGTGAATGATTCTCCTATTTCTGAAAATATAACCGAGTCGGTCTCTGAAGATGAAACAGTAATTATAGAGCTGATTGGTTCAGATGTGGACGAAGATGAGTTATCCTATTTGATTGTAAATGAAACAGAATTCGGGTCAGTCAGTTTTATGGATTCGAATCAAATATTATACACTCCAAATGAGGATTATTTTGGTACAGATAACTTTACATACAGAGCTTTTGATGGTGGATTGTATTCAAACCTTGCTTCCGTAAATATTACCGTTCAATCTGTGAATGATTCTCCAGTCGCATTCAATGATGCTTTTCAGGTAATAGATACGTTAAATGTTAGTGCACCGGGGATTTTAAGTAATGACTCAGACCTTGATAGTGAACTGTTAACGGCTCAATTAGATTCAGGTCCGGAACATGGATCTTTATTAGGCGGTTTGAGTGAGGATGGGTCATTTAGATATGTGCCAAATCAAGGATATTTGGGAACGGATTCATTCACTTACTTTGCAGTAGATGATCATCAGTCTCAATCAGATCCTGCAACGGTATTGCTCATTATTCCTGAGACAGAATTAACTCCACCGGTAGCCATAGCTGATTCTTATTCAACCAATGAGGATGAAACGTTATTGGTAGATGTATTGGATGATGGATTGATCTCAAATGATGAATTTAACGTGTCCACAGATGATTTAATTTCTCAGTTGTATTCATCACCTTCTCATGGTGATATCGAACTGAATTCAGATGGAACGTTTACCTATACACCGGATGAAAATTTTAATGGCGATGACTCCTTTTTCTATCAACTTTTTGATGAAACCATTTATTTATATTCTGATCCGGCTGAAGTCTCCATTCATGTGATCTCTGTGAATGATATTCCCTCGGCGATTCAATTTTCTGTTGTTACTGAAGAAAACACACCTGTAATTGTCGATTTTGAGAGTAATATGTCTGATATCGAAATTTCATCGGATGAATTGGAGTTTCAAATCTTAATTCCACCCAACCACGGAGAATTAATCGGTAATGTGTATCACCCCGATGATAGTTATTTTGGTGTAGATGAATTAACATTTGTGGCGTTCGATGGTGTGAATCAATCAGCTCCAGCTATCGTTTCCATTACAGTGGAACAAGTCATAATCCTTCCGATTGCACATGCTGGTGAGGATATTGATATCAATATTTCATTCCCTTATGATCCGATTTTTGTAACCTTAGATGGTTCACAATCCTCAGATGAAGATGGTGAAATTGTATCGTACACTTGGTTTGAAAACATGGAAGAAATTGCATCAGGAATGAATCCGTCGATCAGTTTTTCCGCAGGAGAACATTTAATCCAGTTGCTGGTTACCGATGATGAAGATGCGGTTGGCTACGATACGGTTTTGGTGTCAGTTCTTCCTGAGTCAAATCAACCTCCTATAGCAGAAGATATTTATGTGGTAACTAATGAAGATGAATCTATTCAAATTACACTATCCGGAAACGACCTCGAAACACCTAATGATTTAACTTTTTCTATTATTGATCAACCGAATTACGGAACATTAACTGGGTCAAGAGCTTTGGAAATTTTTACGTATTCTCCTGATGAGAATTACTTTGGAACAGATACATTTACTTATTCGGTTACGGAAAATTATGAAGTTTATTGGCCAATAGAATCAGATACAGCGACGGTTATAATCACTATTGATTTTACCAATGATGCACCGTTATTGACATTTGAGAGTACAGAATATACTTTGGATGAAAATACAACCATTGATATTTCTTTCAATATGAATGATATGGCTGATGGATCCGAATCATCAGAATTATTGTTTACAATTGTCAATCCTCCGTTGCATGGAAGTTTATCGGTCGATTCTGACGAATTCATATTAACATACATTCCAGAAGAAAATTATTTTGGTAATGATAATATCGTGGTAGTCTCGGAAGAGGATTCCGAGACAGGTTTAAATTCCGATCCAGTATCTATAGCTTTTACGGTGATGGAAGTCAATGATCCTCCCATTGCTTATGGTACTGAATTTTCTTTGACTGAGGACAGCGGAACTTTTCCCTTCATTTTACAAGCCTCCGATGATCAGGACATATCTGAATTAACGTATTTTGTTTATCCCAGTCCGCAAAATGGAAGTTTTAGTTATGAAAATAACTTAGCAGAATATACGCCAAATTCAAATTTTGACGGATTGGATTCCTTGGTATTTAAAGTAATTGATGGTTATGGATCTGAGTCAAATCTTGCTACCGTAACTTTTAATATGGTACCTGTAAATGATACACCAATAGCAGAATCGGTAGTTATATCTTCTCAAGGTGCGGCATCATTTGATTTTGATATTTCGGATTATATTTCAGATGTGGAAACGGATGATGAATTGCTCAGTTTTGATTTTATTTTATCGGGTGGTGCTATGGGAGGTTCCGTAGTTGTTAATGGTACGGTTATTACCTATAATCAAGGATCAAATATTTTGAATGAAGACTATATTCCATTTAGAATATCAGATGGAATATTAAATAGTGCTGTGCAGGTGTTTCACATTGTAGATCTTGTTGGACAGACGAGAACCAATAGAGACGCACCGGTTGCTACTGGAGAAGATTTGTCGGTCTTATTTGGAGATACCTTCACAATCGAATTCATCGGGACTGATATTACGTTAGACTTTAATCAGGTTAATATAGAAATCACCGATGGACCTTTTCATGGAAGTTTAAGTAATTTTCAATTTGATAGTTTTGAAACATTAGTAACAACCTATACAGGCATTTATTCTCCAACAGTAAATGAGACATTACAAGATTCAATTTTATTCACGGTTTCAGGTGAGGATGGTGAAGATACAGGTGTCATTCGTATTTCCATTGAATCCGCAACATTTCCACCTGAGTTAACTGAGTTGCCAACCCAAACCATTTTAGAAGATACAGAATCACACATTCAGTTTGATTATGATGATGCTGATTCTGATATGAATCAACTGTCGGTGAGTGTATCGTCATTACCTGGAATTAATTGGACTATTTTGAATATTGAATTAATGGATGATTCAACTGGACAACTCACGCTTCAAGCAGGTGAAAATGAAACTGGAAATGGACTTATAACCATTTCAATCAACGACGAACTAAATCAAAGTGATGAAATACAATTTCAGGTTTTTGTGGAAAATGTCAATGATCCTCCAGTGTTCACTTCCATCGACAACCAACAGGTAAATGAAGATGAAACCCTGACTATTCATCTTCAATATGAAGATATTGATACTGATTCCTTGACTTTCAATCTGGAAGCAACTCCAGAAACCGGTCTTGAATCTTTTGAGTTCAATGGGTATGAGTTGAGCATTGATCCAACAGAAAATTACAATGGGGAACTGTCTTTATTGGTAAATATTAACGACAATGAATTTGATGTATCTCAAGAATTTCAATTGGTTGTCACTTCGGTGAATGATGCTCCAACTGTGTCCGGTATGAGCGATCTTTCCTTTAATGAGGATACAGATACCACCATCGTTCTGACTCTCAACGATGTGGATGGCGATAGTATTGAAATAGAATTTATTGCAGGAGACTCAGTTCTATTGGATTCGGAACTATTTTCAAATGTATTCACCGTTGCAGCAGGTGAAGAATTAGAAATGACGTTTAGTCCATTATTGAATCAATTTGGTTCAGTCGATTTGGTTTTATCTTTGTTCGATGGTGTTGAGTCGGTTGTATCCAGTTATGTGATAACTGTAAACCCGGTAGATGATTCTCCCATTGCTTATGCTGGGTTAGACTCTGTGAATTTAATTTATTATCCATGGGAGAGTATTCAAGTTAGTTTATCCGCAGATGGTTCTGGAGATTCTGACGGTTTTATAACCGATTATATTTGGACAGAAAATAATGAAACGGTTGGAGTTGGAATTAATCCAATTGTTGATTTGGATTTGGGAGTTCATATTATTACCCTATCAGTAACCGATAACGATGGATTGTCTTCGACAGACGACGTAATGATAACAATTCTTGGAGTTCCGTATGCTTCTGATATCATCAAAACAATTTCTGAAGACTCCTCGACTGATTTTACATTGGTCGGAATTGATGGAGAACCGGAAAGTAATTTGGAAATGGAATTAATATCCGAGCCTTTAAATGGTGAACTATCAGGTGAACTACCCATTTTTGAATATACACCATTCATTAATTTCTTTGGAGCAGACTCCTTATTGTATCGTGTAAGTGATGGTGTATATGCAGATACGGGACTAGTAAAACTGATTGTAACTCCAGTAAACGACCTTCCAGTTTTTACCAGCAGTCCAATAGAATCTGTAACTCAGGACGATTTTTACTCCTACACAATGACAGCAGAAGATGAGGATGGAGATTCCCTTGAATTTAGTGCCAGTCAAATTCCAAGTTGGATAGATTTTGATGGTATATCAACTATTTCTGGAACGCCGACAAATGATGATGTGGGTGAACATGAAATGGTCTTAAAGGTGTTTGATGGAGTCGAATATGTACAACAAGTATTTATTTTGGATGTCATTGATATTAATGACGCACCCATTATTACAGGACAACTTTCACTCAGTACGAGCGAGGAATTCGCTATTCTTATTACCTTAAATGATTTGGTCGTTACGGATATTGACAATGCGTATCCTGTTTCGCATACGTTGTTCAGTGTGGATACAAGTGAGGTAAATAATTTCACCATTCCCGCTACGAATACAATATTACCAGATGTTGATTTTGTTGGTACCATATTTGTCCCGGTGTGGGTAGATGATGGACAGGATGTAAATAGTTCAAGTGATTTATGGGAATTGGAGATTACGGTTACTCCTGTAAATGATGCGCCGATAATTTTGTTAGATGGAAGTTCAGAAATTGAGATTGTAATGCCAGAGGATTCAGAATCAAGGGTTCTGATCCTTGCAGAAGATATTGACGGTGATGATATTACCATTTATACAGAATCTAATAACTCCCAAGTTTCTGTTGAATTAAATACAACCTCTGACAGTTTACTCATTACTCCAATGGAAAACTATTTTGGTTCAGCCAACATAACTGTGATTGTAAGGGAAAACACTATTGAGCAATTATCAGATACTGCTCATGCATTTGTAACCATTGATCCTGTAAATGATGCACCAGTTATAGATTCCATATTTGTTCAAACCACCCCAGAGGAAACTCCTTTGGATATATCCTTAAATGCCTTTGATGTGGAAGGAGACGATTTGAGTTTTAATGGGTGGACAGAGGTTTCTACTGACACATTAATTGTGAGTCAAAATGAACATATTCTTACTCTGACTCCGGGATTGGATTTTTATGGATCAATATTAGTTTATGCCTCTGTAAGTGATGGAGACTATACCGATACCACAAGTTTTGAATTGAACGTTACCCCGGTGAACGATGCACCTACCATAACATTACCGGATCATTTTACGATTAACGAAGATGAATCCTTGGAGGAAAATTTCTCTCAATACGTTCATGATGTTGATTTTGACGAATTGAGTTTATCCGTATCTGGGAACATAAATGTACAGGTGGAAATAAATGACTTGATGGTGACATTCTCATCCATGTTAAATTGGAATGGGTCTGAAATTTTGACGTTCAGTATAGATGATATGCAGAATAGAGAAATAGCATCGGATGAGGTAGAAATAGTGATTACACCTGTGAATGATGCTCCAGTTTTTACCAGTTATCCTGATCCAACTATCTATGAGGATGCGGTTTTTAGTTACACAATGACCGCAGAAGATTTTGATGTGGGAGATGATTTGGTATTTAATACAATCAATTTACCAAGTTGGTTAACCTTCGATAATGGTGCAACAATCAGCGGAATTCCAACCAATGAGTTTGTAGGTATAAATGAGGTAATTGTCTCAGTTTCTGATGGAATAGCAACGACTGAACAGAGTTTTGAAGTTAATGTGCTGAATACCAACGACTCTCCGATATTTACCAGCATCCCAGTCGAAACAGCTGTGGAAGATGATCCCTATCTTTATATATTATCCGCCACTGATGAAGATATAGGTGATGAATTTGAGTTTGGGACAAGTGTTTTACCAGAATGGGTTTCATTAGAAAATGATTCATTAATTGGAACACCCCTAAATGATCATGTTGGGTATAATTCAATATCTATTTTTGTGACTGATGGAATGGATACAACTTATCAATCCTTTTCCATTTCGGTTACCAATACAAATGACTATCCCGTTTTTACAAGTACCCCTGATTCTACTACTCTGGAAGATGATCTTTATACCTATACGATGACAGCAAGTGATGAAGATTTGGGGGATATTTTGAATTTTGGTTTAACTGTGTATCCCGATTGGTTAGTTTTCGATAACGCTACTACCATTAGTGGAATTCCTGAAAATGACGATGTGGGTATTAATGAAGTGACGGTTACAGTATCTGACGGTGAATTCACTTCAGAACATAGTTTTACAATTCAGGTTATCAATACAAATGATGACCCTGTTTTTACAAGTAGTCCAGAATTAACTGTTTTAGAAGGTGAAAATTATACCTATGAAATGGTTGCGGTTGATGAGGACGTTGGTGATACGCTTATTTATAACATTTTGGAATTACCCGAGTGGATGGATTTTGATGGGGTGTCAAGTATTGGTGGAATTCCAAACAATGGTGATGTGGGAACCCATTCAATTCTCGTATCGGTGACTGATGAAGAGGTGGCCATTGAACAAGGGTATAATATTTTAGTCCAAAATGTGAACGATCCACCAGAAATTGATCCCATTGAACCACAATTTATAGATGAAGACACTCAATTTTCATATACCGTAACTGCGTCTGACAGTGACAACGTTACTTTATCTTACACGGCTTTTTCAGATGATGAAAATTTGGTGGTTACCATGGCTGGTACTCAATTAACAATTACACCCGTTGCTAATTGGTTTGGGAATGCTTTAATAAGTGTGGAAGTTAGTGATGGAATTGAAAGTGTAATATCTCAATTTGTTTTGACTGTTGCAAGTATAAACGATGCTCCAGTATTTATTGACTTAATCAATAGGGAAGTGGATGAAGGAGAATTGTTGGAATTCACCGTTACATCGCATGATATAGAAAATGATGGAATCGAGATATCGGTTGTAAATAATAATTTGCCAGACAACCCTCAAAATCTGATTACGGATCATGGTGATGGTACTGCTTCATTTTCATGGAATGCTCCTGTTGGAACAGAAGGGTCCTATTTCGTTCGATTAAGAACGACTGATTCAATTGGTGACTTTAGTGAAGAAGAATTTACGATATCGGTTGGTTCGGTAAATCATCCTCCGTCTCTATTTCCCATCTCAAATCAATCTGTAAATGAAGGTGAGTCTATTGAAATAGAGGTCATCGCATCAGACCCAGATTTAGCAGATCCAGAATTTGATGACTATTTAACATTTGAATTAATAGGTGAACCATTTGATTTAGGGGCAGTTTTCATTTCAAATAATAATGATAGCACAGGAACAATATCTTGGATTCCTGATTATGAATCCGATGGTATGTACACCATCATGGTTAAGGTTACCGATGGATTAGAACCGCCTTACTCTGACAGCTTATTTTTTGATTTAACTGTTATCGATGTTAATCGACCTCCAATTGCAAATAATCAAGATTTAGAATTGGATGAAGATTCACAGCTCATCGTCACAATATCTGGTATCGATCCGGATGGTAGTGAAGTCTTCTTTAGCATCATTGATATTCCTCAGTTTGGTTCATTAACTGGTTCCGAAAATTCCTATAATTATATTCCGGACAATAATTATAATGGAAACGATAGTTTCAGTTTTGAAGTAAGTGACGGAATATTAGCGGACACCGGATTAGTCAATATTACTGTGAATCCAATCAATGATTCGCCAATTATAAATGCTCTATCTGATCAAGTGACTACTGAGGATTCAGAATTAACCATCACATTATCTGCAAGTGACATTGATGTTGGTGATATACTTACATTTGAAGCTTCCAGTGAAAATGAAAGTATCAATGTGTTTGTGACAAACGACACAATATTAAACGTGAGTCCGGAGCCAAATTTTCATGGGACAGGGATGATTACAGTAACGGTGAGTGATGGGTTATTGACCGATTCAGATACTTTTGTGGTTACCATTACTCCTGTGAATGATGCCCCAGTATTATCATCAATAGATCCTCAATACATGGATGAAGATTCTACATTTGTACTATCCTTATTATCTTTTGCTAGTGATGTAGATGGAGACCTTCTAACTTATAGCGCATCCAGCGATAACGAAAATGTTATTGTGAGTATTTCCGGGTGGTTTTGGTTAACCATGACTCCAACCACTAATTATAACGGGAGTGCAACTATTTCTCTGACGGTGAGTGATGGTTCATTAACAGACTCCGGGGAGTTTTTGTTGACAATCAATCCAGTAAATGATGCACCCACCATACAAAGTATTTCTGACCAAATTATTACAGAAGATTCAGAATTAGAAATTGAATTAATCGGAAATGACGTTGATATTAATGATATACTCGTTTTTAATGCTGAAAGTGAAACCCAAAATATTCTGACTCAAGTTTCAGGAAATATTCTCAACCTAAGTCCTGTAGCGGACTTCTATGGTAGTGGAATGATAAACGTAACGGTTGAAGACATAGGTGCATTAACCGAGACCGTCTCATTTTTACTAACGGTTACACCAATTAATGATAGTCCTGAAATCGTCAATCCTGTTAGTGATTTGGTCATTTTTGAAGATGATGAACCGTTTGTATTTGCAAATTTCAATACCGTATTTTTGGATGTGGATGAAGACGAAATGAGTTTTTCTTTCACGAATTCTAATGTAAATCTGATGACCGTATTATTGGACGAATCAAATCAAGAATTAACGCTTTCCCTAACTCAGGATCAATTTGGAGAATCAATTATCACCTTATCCGCATCTGATGGACAATATTCCATTACAGATTCGATACACGTTTTGGTTAACTCGGTAAACGACCCCCCATATTTTATTAACTTGCCTGAAACATTTTCATTTGATGAAGATGAATCGCTCACAGTTAATTTCTCTGAATGGGTAGGCGATGTAGATGCCGATCCCCTTACTTTATATTCCTCTGGTGAGATAAATGTTAATATCGCTATCAATGAATTTTCTGTTCAATTTACAGCTTTGGAAAATTGGAATGGAACCGAACTAATTACCTTTGAGATTAATGATTCTCAAGGGAGGGCATTGGATGAAGCTGATATTTCCATCATGGTTTTACCCATAAATGACACTCCTGTTGCAGACTCCCAATTTGTAAATGGTATTGAGGATAATGAATTGACTATTGAGTTAACTGGGTCTGATATTGAAAGTAATACCGAGTGGGATACGCCTGCGATACTTACGTTCGATGTGTTGTCCGGTCCGTCAAATGGTACCTTTGAATTTGATTCAAATAATGGAGTTGGTGCATATATGGCTGCTGAGAATTTTAATGGCTATGACCAATTCTCGTTCAGGGTTTTTGATCAGGAAGCCTATTCCGATACAGCTCTTATTGAAATTAATATGGAGGCAGTTGATGACATTCCATTAATGATACTTCCTGATAATATAGAATTTGGTGAGGGTGGAACATTAACGGTTGATTTTAGTCAATATGTGTCTGAAGTTGATGGCGATGATTGGATGCTTACAGCTTCAGGAAACAGTAATATTACCATAGATATAGAAACCCACGAAGTCATTTTTGGTGTGATCGATCCGGATTGGACTGGAAATGAAAACATTCATTTTGTTGCGACTGACCTTGGTACGGAATTATCTCTTTCCAGTGATGATGAAACCGTAGGTAGGGTTGTGTTGGTTAATGACCCTCCCTATTTTATTTATCCTCCTCAAGACACCTTATTCGTAATTGACGAAGAGGAAACAATGGAAATTTCACTTCTAGCGGATGATGTGGATACGGATTCAGAAAATTTTATTTATCGAGTTATATCGATGGATGATTCAAATGTGGGTATTGATGAACCTGAAGACTATATTGATTTCAATTACAATGGACAGTTTGATATTGGTGAATGGTCATCCCTTTCCACCTTTACAATTCGACCGGTTGTTGATTACTACGGTACGGTTTCAATTAGAGCAGAAGTAAAAGATCCATTTGAAAAAGATACAACCTATTTTACGTTTACGGTAAATAATGTGAATGATCCTCCTGTTTTATTGGAAACCTATTATCAAGATCAAACGATTTTTGAAGAAGATTCCTTAACCTTGGATATCGTTTTTACTGAGAGAGACCCCAGCGATTCAAATGAAGTTTCAATTACGGCTGATACTTCTGCTATAACTATTTTGATTTCTGAAGATATTTCAAGTTATACATTGATACCGGAAGAAAATTTCTTTGGTGATGTACTGATTACAGTCGAGGTGTCGGATGGTACCGCAACTTCGTCCATTTCCTACAACCTAATGGTTTCAAATATTAATGACGCTCCCACGGTTGATCAGCCGAATGATATCATGATAAATGAGGACGAAACAACTTCGGTATTGATCTCAGCAAATGATGTTGATTTTGATACATTGAATTACGTTGGTGTATCAAATGCAGATTGGTTACAGGTTTCCATTAATGAAAATTCATTAGAGATTATACCACAATCCAATGAATTTGGATCTGCTCAAATTACAGTAAAAGTGGATGACGGTATTTTAGAAGATATAAAAACGTTTATTGTGTCTGTTTTACCTGTAAATGATGCTCCTATTCTTTCAGCAATTGGCTCCAAGGATGTTGAGGAAGATTTAACATTAAATGTCAGTTTAACCGCCAGTGATATTGATAATGATCTATTATCTTTCAGTGCTGAAAGTGATAACGATTCAGTGAGTACAACGGTTAATGGAAGTGAGTTATTGCTAACCCCTGATGAAAACTTTAACGGTGACGTTAATATCACAGTGACGGTGAGTGATGAATTATCAAATGAAGCAACCGATGTATTGACTGATTCTGAAGAATTCATTTTTTCGGTAACTGCAGTAAATGATGCTCCGTTACTGGAAAGTATTCCCGATCAGAATTCACCGGAGGACATTCCATTTAATTATACTCTAAACGCAACAGATATCGATGGAGATTTGCTTACATTTACAGGCGAAAGTGATACTTCCGCCATTGCGATTGTAATTTCAGGAACACAGTTAACTTTAACACCTGAAGCAAATTGGAATGGAACATCGAATATTACAATTTCTGTCCAAGACGTTTTCGAAATGGTTTCAGACACATTTTTGTTTACCATTATTCCAGTAAATGACCAGCCGCTTATTACGGGACAACATCCCCTGGTAACTCAAGAGGAAATCCCTTTAACCATTGAATTGGATGACTTAATTATATCCGATATAGATAATAACACATTTTCTCTGTCTGTTGATGATGGAGACAATTATTCAGTGGATGGATACTCTGTGTTACCGGATGTGAATTATTTTGGTGAGCTTATTATTTCTGTTACGGTAGATGATGATGGAGATGAATTTAACGTAAGTGATCCTTTCGGCCTTTCTGTAACGGTTACGAATGTGAATGATGCACCCATAATTACGAATCAGAACACTCTTACAACCCCAGAGGAAACAGCAATTACGGTTACGTTAGATCAATTGATAGTTACAGATGTTGATAATGAATATCCAATTGGGTTTTCGTTAACTTTAGAGGACGGAGAGACCTACAACCTACTTGGGAATGTAGTTACACCCATTCTCAATTTTGATGAGACATTAACCGTACCGGTTATTGTAAATGATGGAGAAGCAAATAGCGAGTCATTCAATCTTACAATTACAGTTTCAGGAATTAATGATGCTCCTGCGTTTATTCCATTAGATAACCAATTTGTAGAGGAAAATAATAACTTAATATTTATAGTTTCTGCAACGGATGTGGAAAATGATTCAATTACCTTTGGGATAGACACCCACAATTTACCGATGAACGAACCGAATATAGACCCATCAGGAGAATTTTCCTGGAATGCTCCTATTGATTACCCAGGGAACTATAGTATCATTTTTAGTGCGTATGATGGCACCGATTTTTCCTATCAGCCCATAACAATAACCGTAGGTGAAGTTAATCGTCCTCCAAATCTATCATTTGTATCAGATAGTACCATTAATGAAAATGAAGTTATTATCAAACAGTTTACAGCAGAAGACCCCACCGATAACAACTTGTTTTTCTCTTTTGAAAATGTACCGGAAAATGCAGAAACAGAAGATTTTGGTGATGGTACTGCGTCCTTATCATGGACTCCCGGATTTGAAGATGCAGGAGTTTATGAAATAACCGTAATCGTTACCGATGATGGAACGACTGTTGGAGACCCAGATCCTTTAACCGATTCTCAAAATTTCATCATTTATGTCAATAACGTAAATAGATCGCCTCGATTTGTAAGTACAGAATTGGCAGAAGCAACACAGGATGTGGTTTATCATTATGGAATTGAAGTAGAAGATGATGATTTGGGTGACGAGACCGTCATTACTACTCCAATCCTGCCAGAATGGTTAGAATTTAATTCAGAATCATATGTATTAGAAGGTACACCTAATAATGAACATGCGTTGGCTGGAGATTTTACCGTCAAATTAGTGGTTACAGACGAAGGTGGATTAAGTGCTATTCAAGAATTTGAAATTACAGTTGAGAACATTAATGATATCCCAACCATTGAATTACAGAATCAATATTCATTTCTTGAAGGGAATGAACTTGAAATAGATTTTTCTGATAATTTGGAAGATATAGATGGTGATATTCTTTCCTTATCGGCTTCAGGAATGGATAATATCATTGTGGATGTGGATGGATTTAATGTGGTGTTTGGTACCGAAGTATCAACATGGAATGGTATGGAAGAAATCGTATTTACTGTTGAAGATGGTCAAGGAGGCGAACAGTCAGACACAACGGAAATCGTGGTATTGGCGGTCAATGATCCACCAACTATAACAGATGAACCTGATACGGACACACCAGAAGACACACCAAAAATTATTTTATTATCTGGAAACGATGTGGATGGTGATCTTCTTACATTCACCGCAGTCAGTAGTAATGAATTTTCAGTGTCAGCAACGGTTGACAATGAACAATTAACATTAACTCCAGCTCCCAATTTTAATGGAAATGTGAATATATCAATCAATGTGAGTGATGGTATATTATCAGCTTCGGATTTATTTGTTTTTTCAGTCACACCAGTAAATGATGCTCCCTTTGCTGATTCTCAGCCGGAGATTACGGTGAATGAAGATAACGAAATTTCGATAAACATGACAGGAACGGATATTGAAAATGATCCATTAACATTTTCAGTTGTGTCACAACCTTCAAATGGTATTTTTGAAAACAATATTTATTTACCCAATTTAAATTTTTATGGTTCTGATTCATTCACGTATACCTCACATGATGGCGAATTAACGTCAGAATTAGCAACGGTCACTATTACGGTACTTCCTGTAAATGATCCTCCGGTGATAGATTTGATTCCTACGTTGGTTTCTGAAGAAGACGTACCATTAGTTCGAATGCTTACTTCAGATGATAAATTGGATAATGACGAGTTAACTTATAGTGCAGAAGTCAATGATGAAGATGAAGAAAACGTAACGGTCAATGTCATTGGATCTGAATTAACGGTTTCACCAGTTGAAAACTGGTTCGGTGAAATCCAAGTCACCATAGTAGTTACAGATCAGGTTTTTTCCGATACTACGGATTTTGAATTAACATTTAGATCCATTAACGATATCCCTGTTGTGTCCATCTTGCCAGACACAACGCTTGATGAGGATACTCAGCTTGAATTGATATTACTTGCAGAAGACGTTGAGACCGATACAGATTCTTTAGAATTTAGAGTAGAGTCATCTGATCCTCAAATTGATGTAAGTCAGATAACTTCCAATCTTCTAACCATTATTCCAGATAGCAATTATTATACATCCAGTACTGCAACTCTCACCATTTTTGCTAAAGATGATTCTCTTATGGAAGGACAGTCACAATTTAACATCTTTATTATTCCAGTAAATGATGCTCCTGAATTAACTTTGATTGGTGAACAATCTATCAATGAAGATGAATCCATCATATTAACATTATCAGGAACGGATATTGATAATGATCCTACGGATTTAGAGTTTGATGCATTTTCTAACTCTGAATATGTGTCACTTCAGATTAATGGAACAACTATAGAATTGACGCCTGATCCCAATTTTAATGATACGTCGGGAGTTGAAATTACCGCATTGTTAAACGATGGGGATTTGTATGATACAGAGACATTTCATTTAATCGTCAATCCTGTGAATGATGCCCCCACCATTGATATTCCCGTTGATTCCTACACGCTTTTTGAAGATTCAACCTTAGTGAAAAACTTTGAATCATTTATTACAGATATTGACGAAGACCATCTTACACTGACGGTTTCTGATACAAATGGAATTACAGTTGCCATAGATGAGTTCAATGTAACCTTTGGTACAACTCTAAACTACAATGGATCAAATATCCTTACTTTTTTCGTAAATGATTCGCTTGGTAGAGCCATTGATAGCGATTCGGTAACCGTAAATGTCATCGCAGTAAACGATCATCCTGAATTCGTTGGTATTGCCGATACTTCAATAACTGAAGATGATATACTCACTATCATATTAAACGGACAAGATCCAGAAACAGAAAATTCTGAATTGGTTTACTCAGCCGTTACAGAAAATGAGAATTTAAATTTAACAGTATCCGATAGCCTACTTACAATTACTCCAACTGATAATTACCATGGAATTGCCGTAATAGAATTGAGTGTTAGCGATGGGTTTAAATTTGGCTATGCGTCATTTGAATTATCAATTACACCCATTAACGATGCACCTGTTATTACTGGTATTACCAATAAAAGTGTAAATGAGGATGAAGAACTGACTATCGGATTATCAGCTGATGACATCGAAAACGATTTATTAACTTTTTCTGCGACTTCAGAAAATTCAACTCAAGTAAATGTCAGTATTACTGGGGATTCCTTGAAGATGACACCGGCACCAAATTACAACGGTACCGTCGTGATTTCGGTCAATGTAACCGATGGAGAATTAGAGGATGGTGATTCATTTGAATTAACAGTGATCCCTGTGAATGATGTTCCCGTTTTAACAGACATTCCAAATACCGTCACCGAAGAAGACAATCCAATTACTCTTGATTTGGAAGCCACAGATAACGATACTGGAACTACATTAACATTTTCTTCTGTCAGTTTAAACGAGAATATTTCTTCTTCCATTTCAGGAAACCAATTGGTGTTAACTCCGTCAGAAAATTACCACGGATCTGGTGTAATAGTTGTAACGGTAAGCGATGGATTTCTTTCTGACTCAGACTCTTTAACCTTAACCGTAACTCCAGAAAATGATTCACCGGAGATCGCAGATATTTCTAATAAAACAACCGCAGAAGAAACGCCCATTACCATCGTGTTATCCGGTGTAGATATTGATGGTGACTTACTAACATTCAGTGCTGAAAGTGAAAACGATGCACATGTTGCCGTAAATATCGTGGATGATTTACTAATGCTAAATCCACAGGAAGATTTTAATGGTACGGTTGGAATCACTGTGATGGTGAATGATGGAGAATTGACAGATGAAACCAATTTTAATATAACAGTGACTGCTGTAAATGACGCTCCTATTTTCGAACCAATTAATGATCAGGCAACAGAGGAGGATACACCACATTCCATAATACTTTCTGCGAACGATGCAGATGGTGATTCCTTATTTTATTCCGCTTCGACAGATAATGGAGATGTTGTGTTAGAGATTGAAAACAACGAATTGACAATGTTTCCGGCTGAAAACTTTAATGGAGAGATTGACATTTACGTAATGGTTACCGATGGAATACTTGGAGATACATCACAGTTTATTTTATCTGTAACCCCAATCAATGACCCACCAATTGCTGAGAATGTAGCTATATTTCCTTCAGTACCAGGTGTAAGTCAAGATTTGGAGTTGAGCTATGATTACTTTGACGTGGAAAATAATGAAGAATTAGAAACGAGCATCAACTGGTATAAAAATGGTGCCATTGAGACTGATTATTCTAATTTAGAGATTCTACCAAGTGATGCCACCGCTTGTGATGAAATTTGGTATGCCGAGGTAACTCCAAATGATGGACAAGATGAAGGAAGCACCGTACAATCTAACAGCGTAGAAATTTGTGGTGCAAATGCACCTCCTGAATGGACAGCTGTTATCCCAGATCAGCATATTCCAGAAGATTCAGAGAATTTTAGTGTTAGCATGGCTGATTTTATATCCGATCCAAACCAAGCTCTGTCTCAAATATCATTTTCAGTAACTGGAAACTCAAATCCAGAAATTTTGAACGCAGACTATGAAGGAAGTAATTTAATTCTAACTACATTAATTGAAAATTATAATTCAGATAATGCAATCAGTTTGGATATTTTGGCTAATGATAATTTTGATCCACCGGAGACTGCAAGTGCAACTATTTTAATTTTGATTGATCCTGTGAATGACAGTCCGGTTCTGGATTCAATTTCAGTTCAAAGTACCAATGAGGATGTTTCAATTGTTATACCTCTAATTGCTTCAGATGTTGACGAAGATATATTGTCGTTTACCGCCATTAGTGGATCTCCTGCAGATGTTCAAGTGAGTGTCGAAGGAACTGATTTATCGGTAATTCCATCCTTAAATTTCAATGGAGATGTATCTATCAATGTTTCAGTAACGGACGGAGAATTATCAGACAATGAACTATTTACACTAAGTGTGCATCCTGTGAATGATTCTCCAGAAATTAATTTACCTAATTCATTTACATTCAACGAAGATGGATCATTCATTAAAAACATGGCAGAATATCTTAATGACATTGATGGAGACAACCTTACCTTATCATCTTTTGATACAGTAAATGTTCAAGTGGAGATTGTTGGATTTACCGTAACATTCAGTGCGGATCAGGATTGGAATGGAACTGAATCTGTTGTTTTCAGAGTTGATGATTCAGAGACACGACTATTTTCTACCGATACCATGAACATAATAGTGAACCCTGTGAATGATGCCCCCATTCTGACGGAAATTGACACTGTATTCACTCCTGAAGATACTCCCTTATCGTTCACGTTATCTGCTGTTGATGTAGATGGGGATGTATTGATTTATAATGCAGTGAGTGGTTCTCCTATGAATTTAACTGTTCAACTGGATGAAGACAATTTAACATTATATCCTGCACAAGATTTTAATGGAAACGTGGAGATTAATTTTTCAGTTAGCGATGGTGAATTTTTGGATAATGATGTTTTCACTGTGGTTACAGAACCAGTAAACGATAACCCAATATTAATCGCAATAGAAAACCAAATGACTGACGAAGATGAAGATTATTCCATTGAGGTATTTGCAACTGATGTGGATATTATCACTAATAATCAAACTTTGACATTCACCGCAACGAGCGAAAATGAGAACTTAGTCATAGTTTCAACTTCATCCGGAGACGGTTTAGGTAATGGAATTTTATTTATGGATGTGTTGGATGATTCCAATGGGGTTGCCATAATAACGACTACAGTAACGGATAGTGAAGGGGGATTTATGCGTGATACTCTCAGTTTACACATAAATGCTATAAATGATGCTCCTATTTTAGATTCAATTTTTATCCAGACTACAGACGAAGATGTTCCCCTTCAAATTACATTGAGTGCTTCGGATGTAGATAATGATTTATCTGAATTAGTATTTACTGCAATTAGTGATAACGATGCATTGCTCTCGAACACAATTGATACTACGAGTTTGATTATGTCCCCGGGATTAAATTTTTATGGCAATGTATTAAATCAAGTCACGGTTTCTGATGGTGATCTTTCAGATTCTGAGTTGTTTACGTTGGAAGTGGAATCGGTAAATGATGCACCAGTTTTATCCTTTATTCCTGATACCTCGGTGAATGAGGATACAGAATTAGTTCTTACTCTTGTGGGTATAGATATTGAAGATGATGCGTTGACTTATATCGCAGAAAGTGCAAATCCGGAAATAAATGTATCTGTGGAAAACAATAAACTAACCTTGTTACCTGCCCTAAATTTCAACGGTGAAGGAATCATCACCGTATCGGTTTATGATATTTATTTTGCGATTGATGTTCAAGAATTTAATATAACCATATTGCCCGTGCCGGATCCACCTGTGCCAAATTCAATTTCACCAACGGGTGAAGAAGATAATGAGCTATATGTTGTCCTTTCAGGTACTGACGTTGATACACCGGATGATTCTTTAGAGTTTAATGTTGTGAATTACCCTCCAAATGGAACTTTTATAAAATCAGATCGAGAAATTGATACATGGATTTATACTCCACATAGTGATTTTAATGGATTGGATACACTAACCTATCGTATGTGGGATGGTGGATTGTACTCAGTCGGATTAGCAACTGTAATTATTGATGTTAATCCTGTGAATGATGCTCCAAGACCTACGGAAGATATATGGGAAATTGATGAGGAAGAAGTGTTTTCCCGTACTTCCTTTAATGGAGTTTTATTCAATGATTATGATGTTGAGGATGATGATATGACTACCCTACTGGTTGATGGAGTCACTCACGGAGATTTAACTTTTAATAGTAACGGATCATTTACTTATCAGCCTCACACTGGTTTTTCGGGATATGATTTATTCTCTTATCAAGTAACGGACGGACTTGATATTTCAGAAGCGGTGTTTGTTACATTCAATGTACAATCTGTTGATGACCCCCCGGAGGCAGCTGAGTTTACCGTTCAATTAGACGAAGATACTGAAGCTCAATTTACTCTTTCTGGAACGGATGAAGATTCTGATGATAGTAATTTAACGATCGATATACTGGTAGAGCCTTTATATGGAAGCCTGTCCTCTGGACGTGCAGTTGCTACTCAAACTTATGTTCCAAACTCCAATTATTATGGAAATGATACATTGATCTATCGAGTGGTTGAATCTGAAAGTCAGCAAGCTGATACATCTGTTATAAGTATAGAAGTTATGTCTGTGAATGATGCCCCTGAAATTCTTGTATCTACAACGAGTTTTTCTACAGATGAATCACAACCGGTTTTTATTCCTGTAGTGATTACAGACATTGAAAATGATTCGATTTCCGTATCCATAGTAGGAATGCCAACCTATGGAAGTGGACAATTTGAACACGTCTCTGATTCATCTTATCAATTTATTTACACACCCAATACTGGTTTTAATGGATTGGATAATTTTATAATTCAGGCAATTGAAGTTGAGACTGCAGAAATGATGGTTTCAAATCCTGTTGCAATTCAGGTTACAGTCCATTCTATTAATGATAGTCCACAGGTTCCAAATGTTGAATTGACAACAGTAGAGGATGACACGTTGACATTTGAACTTCAAGCTTTCGATGTGGACTCCGAGGATGATTCTCTCCTAATTTCCATCGTGGATTCCACGGTAAATGGTGAAATTATTTTGGGTAGGAATTTGGTAGGATTTAGATACATTCCAAATTCCAATTATTTTGGTTTAGATTCTCTGAAATATAACGCCTTTGATGGGGAAGAATATTCCGATACAGGTAGAGTCACCATTAACGTATCACCTCAAAATGATGTACCCACTTTGGCTGAAATCGAAAATCAAAATATTTTGGAAGATGATACCTTAGCCATTGAAATTAGTGTATTCGATATAGATGATGATTCATTACAATATACAATTAATAGCGATATATCATCTCAATATCAATCCATTACAAATGATTCATTATTTTTCAGCCCGTCATTGAATTTTAATGGTCCAGTGAACCTTCAATTAATTGTTTCTGATGGTGAGTTTAATGCATCGGAGGATTTCCTTCTTTCTGTTGAATCTGTGAATGATGCTCCAATCATAGAATCTATAGATTCTCAAAATATGGATGAAGATAACGTATTGGGTATAGTTTACGCCGTAAGCGATGTGGATGGAGATGAGTTAAATCTTTCAGTCAGTAGTGATTCTGTACAGGTTGAGACATCATTAAATGAACCGGGTCTTGAAATAATGTTAACACCCAGTGCCAATTGGTTCGGTACTACCCAAATACATTTTACAGCTAACGATGGATCTGTCGATGAAACCATTTCTTTTGAACTGGTTGTACATCCTGTGAATGACGCACCCTATATTTTGTTAGATGATACATTTGATGAAATCGATAACTCAGTATCAGTAAACAATGACACTACCGTTTCTTTTACCCTTACTTTAATGGATGTAGAAAATGACCCATTGGTTTTAAACTCAATTTACGGACCCAATCACGGAGAAATAAATGAATCGGATCTTGTCTTTACATATACACCGAATACCGGATATTTTGGCGATGATAATCTGACTTTGCAAGTGGTAGAAACCATCGGTGATTCTTCATTGTCTTCTGATCCAATTGACCTTGTTTTTAACGTGGATGATCCACCCGATTTCCCAATAGCCATATCATTTGATTGGACTTTATTCGAGGACGATACAACTCAATTTACTTTGGAAGCTTCCGACCCGGATAATGAACCATTACAATATAATATTGACGAGACTGGTTTGCAGGGACAGCTATTAAATGTTCCATCTTCAGAAGATTATTTGGATTCTCCACCCACACTAACATTTATTCCGGTGAATAATTTTTCTGGATCTGAAATGTTTACTTTTGTTGTGAATGATGATGATGGCCAAACTGCAAGTGGAACCATTACGTTGAACGTTGTCGCGGTGAATGATGCTCCCATGGTTACAGATTTGATAGTGGATAGTACTTCTGTAGATTCTTCCTTTTCATTGACAGAAAATATTACTGAACCAGATGGGGATGATTATTCTGTTGTCTTTTTACCTACAGTTGACGGCACCATTCAGGCACTTTTAGGAGGGACGGTTTCAGAAAATGCTGGTGTTTATACGTATCACTTGGGTTCAAATACCTCTGATATCGATTATGTATTTTTCAAAGCAGTCGATCAAAGTTCTGAATCCTCCTTAGGTGTTATCACATTTAATATTGATGGCGGTACAGTGCGTACAACAAGGGGAGCACCGGTAGCCTTGTCTGACCAGGTGAATATCATGGAAGACATCCAAGATTCTGTGTCATTTATTGGGGTGGATGTTGATTTTAATTTAGATTTATCTGCAACCATCGAAATCACAAATGCCCCATTGGGGACGTTAAACCCACCAATTCCTCAAATTATTTCTGGATTTACTATCAACAACACATTTGTAGAATGGTATAGTAATTATACTCCACCAGCAGAATTTCATGGCAATGATACCCTAAGCTTCATAGTTCGTAATCCTAACAATTCAATCGAAGAGAGTGAGGAAGCTCAAATCATTTTTCACGTGAATTCCATCAATGATCAACCACAATTATCGGTCATCGAAGATCAAACCATTTTAGAGGATGATTCCCTTACTGTTTCGTTTTCTGCAACCGATTCGGATAATGAGTTAATTATATCTTTTACATCCACGGACACTATTAATTTTCAATACTCATTCTCAGATACCAGTTTATCTATTTTGCCGAACGACAATCATTCTGGTTATACAACCATTTCTATTACAGCAACTGAATTGGATAGCAACCGGACTGTTTCAGAATCATTCACCGTAATGGTGGAACCTGTAGATGATGTGCCTATTGTTGAGGTAGTAAATGATCAAGTGGTTTTTGAGGATGATACATTGTCACTATACATATTAGCTCAAGATATCGAAGGTGATGAGTTGACTTACGAAATAATTTCTTCTGATTCTACATTTGGATTTTCCGATGACATTCCAAATCTGTTGGTTTGGATGCCTGATAATGATGATGTAGGAACTGAAACCGTTTCGGTTATGGTTTCTGACACATCTTCAACTGAAGTCCTTGATTTCACGGTAGAAGTCATCAATGTAAACGATCCACCAACTATTGAATCACTTCATTTTGAATCGAGTGTCACACCTGATTCCATAATGGAAGATATTGATGATTTGATTATTTCCATAACTCCCGGTGATATAGATGCAGATGAAGATTCGGTTTTATTAAGTATTTCTGTGTCGGATTCTGATTTATTCCCGCTTTCAAATATCACCATTCCAAATAATGGAATGATTCCAAAGGATGAAATTTCAACCATAATTATGACTCCAGCCGAAAATGCATTTGGGTTAGTTGATATCGCATTTCAAATAACAGATAGTCGGTCAGAATATGTGATTAATACCATCACTCAATTGGTTATTTCTGTGAATGATACCCCTTCAGTTATAGCACCTGATTCGGTATTCGCTTTGGAGGATCAACAGGTGAATATCACTCTTACTGCGGAGGATATTGATAATAGTTTTGATGAAATAAATATTTTCTTTGATGATATAATCGAAGGAGAAAATTTGGTGGTTGAAGGTGATCCCAACCCTGCTGAAATATTAGTTGATAATATATTGACGCTAACTCCGATGCCGAATGCATCTGGTATGGTTTCGGTTACGGTATTTGCGGATGACACTCAACTGGAATCTGAATTAGACACAATTCACGTTGAGTTCAGGGAAGTGAATGATAGTCCACAAATAGGATCGATTCCCAATTTAGACCAAGACTATTTTGAGGATGGAGAAAATTTCCAAATAACCATTACGCCTACAGATAATGATGCAAACGCAGAATTGTCTCTTAGTGTAAATGTTGATAATACAACCTTATTTCCTGAAGGATCTATCATAATAGAACCTGAGTTTGTTGCAAGTGGCGAACCCATAACGGTTACATTTGACCCGGATACAAACCAGTATGGTTCATCTCTAGTCATATTTACGGTTTCTGACGGATTTGCTACTGATTCTGAACAAAATACATATGAAATTGGACCAACCAATGATGCTCCATCTATTGCATCTATAGATACATTGGTTATCACTGAAGGATCACCTTTTGAATATCAAATCATAGCAATTGACATAGAAAATGACCCCATTTCATATGAACTGCTTCCAACACCACCATTTGGGATGACCATTGAAGAATCCACCGGTTTCATTTCTTGGGCAGAATCCGATGTGACCATTGGGTATCACGATATTACAGTTCAAGCAACAGATGATGCCTTTTTACCCAGCCAAGAATCATTTGTGTTGAGAGTTCGAAATGAAAACGAACCACCAGCAGATTTTAGTATAGGAGAGGACATCAGCTTTTTTGAGGATTTACAAGACACCATTTATGTAATTCCCACCGATGAAGATGAGGATGATATATTAACTCTTGAAGTTGTATCCAGCGACACGGTATTATTCCCAACGAGCTCTATTGAGGTGAATCCTGTATCAGCTATAAGTGGTATTCAAAGAATGATTGTATTAAATCCTGCGGACAATCAAAATGGTAATGCCACAATTCTCATAACAGTTTCCGATGGAAGTGTGACTATTTCGGAGCAAGCTCTTGTGACGATTTATTCACTCCCAGACCGTCCTGTGATTAGTGGTCAAATTGATAAAGTAACTGCTGAAGAAACATCTATGGATATTGAACTTTCTGATTTAATTGTAGATGATCCAGATAGTCCATATCCTTATGGATTTACATTGTATATTGAGTCCATTAGTGATCAATATATTATAGAAGGATTAACTTTGACACCTGTAGAGAATTTCATAGGTATAGATTCAGTAAGTATTAGGATAAGTGATGGTGAAATGACCAGTGAACCATTCCATTATGTTTTTAATGTTACCAATGTAAACGATGCACCGGTTGCAAATTTTGACGGTGGATATGAAACGAATGAGGACGAATTATTTTCCATACCAGCGATGTTTGGTGTATTGAATAATGATATTGATTTCGATGGTGATGAATTAACTGCCGTATTAACCAATGATGTTCAGAATGGAACCTTAGTCTTTAATTCCGATGGGTCCTTTGAGTATGAACCGTACCCCAACTTTTTTGGTGTCGATAATTTTATCTATCAGGCTTTCGATGGCGAATTGTATTCCTATGTACAGGAAGTTCCCATTATTGTAGAATTTGTTAATGATAATCCGGTGGCATTACCCGATAGTTTTTACGTAATGGAAGATGATACTTTGTTTATTCCTGATTCACTAAATATTTTGTTAAATGACAGCGATGAAGATGTTGGTCAAGTATTAACAGCAGTGATAGAAGTCATGACATCCAATGGATATTTGGATAAATCGGATACCACAGAAGTTGAATTAAATGATGAGATTGATGGAACTTTTATTTACATTCCGTATGAGAATTACTTTGGTGAAGATTATTTTCAATACACTGCATTTGATAATTGGGCAAAGTCTAATATAACCAGAGTACCCATAACCATTATTCCAGTCAATGATGCACCACAAATCACCGGACAATTAGATTTGGAAACAGATGAGGAAGTTTCATTAACCATTGAATTGTCTGACATTATTTTTAATGATGTTGATAATGAAATCGAAGATATCACCTTTGCTTTATTCGATGGAGAAAATTATCAAGTTGAAGATCATACTATCATACCGGATTTACATTATTTTGATCTTTTATTTGTTCCAGTTCAGTTATTTGATGGACAGGATTCCAGCGAAGTTGATACATTATCCATCATGGTAAATAATATAAATGACAAACCTCAATTTGGACTTTCAGAAATCTCAATTTCTCAGTTGGAAGATTTTACAGATATTCTTTCGGTACAGGTTACAGATATAATCGAGCATGATGGTGATAATTTGGTTTTCACCTTAATTCCCAACACCGTTTCTTGGGTAGAATTGAATGTTGATCCAGACGATGGTATCGTTGAAATATCAGCCATTCAGGATAGTAGTGGTTTTGGTGAATTTATTTTAAGAGGTGATGATAATAAAGGTGGTGTTCATGAGGAAATGTTTACCCTTCAAATTTCTAACGTTAACGATTCTCCATTTTTTAATTTAGATACGCCATCCATCACGACACCGGAAGATTTTCTTGATACCTTATTTATTTCTGTTGTGGAATATAGTGATGCTGATAACGATATATCAATTTTTTCAATGGAACCAGTTTCGGTATCATGGGCTGATCTATCCTTAGATGAATTGACTGGAATGGTAACCATCGTTTCTGTTCCAGACAGCATAGGAAATGGAACATTTACTGTTTCAGCTGATGACCAAATGGGTGAATCTAATAGTGTTACATCCAGAGAGTTTTCTCTCGTAATATCTAACGTGAATGATGCACCCATATTTAATTTAAGTACCCATTTAATTGATGTAGATGAGGATTTTCAAGAATTATTGACCGTAAATATCGAGGATTATTTTGATGTTGAAGGTGAATCTTCCGAATTTTCAATTAGTCCATCTCCTAATGAAGTCCAGCATTGGGTTAACTTATCCATGGATTCCAACACAGGTGAAATTAATATTTCTGCAGTTGAGAATGGTTCTGACTCTACCGTATTTACAATTACTGCTTTTGATGGGAATGAAGGTGGAATTACCAGTCAACAATTTGAACTCATTGTTTCACCCATCAATGATCCGGTGTTTGTCTATTCAAAAATGAAAACGTTTAATGTACTGTCTTCAACGATTCAAGGTAAGGCAATTGGGGCATTAGATTCAATATTTGTCGATATTGAGGAAGATGATTTAGCTTATTCTCTGGATACTCTGAATTTATCTTCCGACCAAAATTTAGATATCCAAATCAATGAGCAAGACAAGGTTATTTTGACCTTTGATACGCATATTTTGAATGGATTTGAAACTCCAATTTTTGTTGGTGATGCATCTTTTGTTATCCATGCTACAGAGATAGATCCAATACAACCGGGTGAACCCACAACAGCATCTGATACAGTATTTATTGTGGATAAGGCTCCTCCGAAATTTGACTTTGGCGTGATGCATAGTACCATTGCACCGGGATTCCTACAATTTTACCTCTTTCAGTCTGAAGTCCTTGAATCAGAACCAGAAGTTACACTTTCGGAAAATGATTTATCCGTTATGATAAATCCAAACCTATCATCTGCTCCTTATTTAATGAACTATAAAGTGAGTGAATCTGGTCCATTATCTCTTGAAATTTCAGCATCTGACACATCAGAGAATGACACGACTATTTCAATTCCATTTGAAATCCAAACCGTTCAGGCAAGGCAACGATCTGTATTCAGTGTAGGAAATGAAGGTGGCTATCTACTGGTTCCTGAGTCAGCTTTAAGTTCTGATGATATTTTTATTATCACACCGAATCGCCTTGGAATGGAAGAAAGAAATATTGTTATTGAAGATGCATCTGATTCATTTTTATCCGAATATTTTTCCATAAATAGTAGTGCAATTAAATACGAAACTAATTTAGAATTTGGATTCCAGTCAGAGACGGTCTCAATGTGGTTAGATGAAAACCCCGGATTTTATCATCTTGTAAATGGACATTGGGAATATCTGGAAACTTATGTATTTTTATCTCAAGATAAGTTATGGTGTTTTGTGGATGAACCAGGAACTTATGTGTTAAGAAAAGACGCAGACCGAAGCCCAATTGTTTTACCGGAAGAATTTATTCTTAAACAGAATTATCCAAACCCATTTAACCCACGAACAATGATTGATTTTGATATTCCTTATAGCGGGAATGGAATCATAAATTTCCCAGCAAAATTAATCATTTATGATGTATTGGGAAGAGAAGTTACTACCCTGATGGATGGTGAACTCACTCCCGGAAATTATTCTGTTATGTGGAATGGTAAAGATAGTCATGGAAATAATGTTTCTAGTGGGATTTATTTTTATTCCTTGGATGCTGGTACCTATTCAAATGCTCGAAAAATGATATTGGTCAGATAATGAGAATAAATAAATATATCGTACTTTTATCATTTCTTCTCTCTCTCATGTTCATGAGTTGTGATCCTGTGGATCCCATGGAAATTTATGGAGGTACTGATTTGGTCAATTTAGTGAATGCTGGGTGGGATGATTTTTCAAATCAAGAATTTGGATCTGCCTTGGGTAAATTTACGAACGCCCTTAATCAAGCAGATGTGCTAAGAGATACGTCCTCTTCAGCTATATTGATTGATAGGACTTTGGCTGAAATTTATACAGGATTAGGATGGTGTAATTTGAGAATGTTAGAATTGACGAGTGCATTTGAATATTTTAATACAAGTCAAGATACATTCCAATATTATTCATTTGAAACCAGTTTAGGACTTATGGAAGTCAAGTATGAATCTGCATTTCAAGGATCTGAAATAGATAATAATTTAATCAATGAATCTATTGAAATTGGTCATTGGATATTTTCCAGCGGCATGATTGATGAGTCTGACCCTAGTCCATTTAATTCTGACCCCAATATGGATAGTGATGATGTGAAACTTTTATTGATAAAAAGTTATTATTCCGTCGGCATTTTAGGGAGTGATATTGAAAATGAAGCGGGTGCATTATATTGGATTGTTGAACTGGATCCATCGTTTGATTACATATCAGAATCTGATCCAAATTCATGGAATGAAGACCATTTTACCGGTGTTGGAGGTCAGCGTTACGATACATTTGAAGAAGTAATACTGGCAGTCATTCAAGAATTGGAGAGGTTTGTGGCATAATGAAACGCACTTTTTTATACACTTTGTCGTTTTTATTGTTTTTAATATTGGTGCCCCTTAAAGCTCAAAATAATGTTACCATGACATTAAATACAGTAAATGAAACTGTGTTCCGTGCGTCTGGATCGGATTGGCAAACGGATAGACTATTTTGGGTTTCGGTTACGAATAATGAATCTGCACCTATGCAATACAGAATATCTTATACTCTGACAGCATCACGATCTGCATTAATAAGCGGAGATATCGTAAAAGGATGGTCTCGTGTGGGAACAAAACAATGGGACGGAACTAATGGGCAAGGATATTTATCGACCGCCCAATCTGAGTTAATCGAGAATAATGACTACACTAAAATAGAACGATTGGAAATTGACCCGACATTTAATCAAGTTATTTATGACCGAGGTCGGTTACCTCCCGGTGAATATACACTAACAGTTTACCTCCAAGTTATATCGTGGAATAATCATTTAGAATTGTATTTTCAAAATCCATATGATTCCGATTTTGTTGTACAGACCTTGACAGACAGTTGGGTTGTTACCACAGCAACACCAAGTCCACCCTTATTAAGTACTCCTCAAAATGAATCTGTAGTCAATGTGTCCAATCCAACATTTACATGGTTTTCAATTTATACCGTTGAGGGATTAAAAACATTTTATGAAATCAATATTTGTTTAAAGGAGGACGGTCAAAGTAATCAGGAAGCAATCAATAATTTATCTTTTTGGAATAATAACTATGATGTTGAACATATCGGTACAGGGGGAACCTCCATTTTACAATGGCAATATCCACCGGAAGCAGATCCATTGGTGTCTGGTCGGCAATTTGTTTGGCAGATTTCAGTTTACGATGAGGAAGGATTTTATGATTTTACAATGGATGATCCTTTAACCAGCGAAATATGGATGTTTAGTTATGGGTCTCCTCCGGAATTATTACAACCATCCAATGGATCTATGGATTTGAATAGTGTTACTCCCTCTTTCACGTGGGAAAATATACTCGGTGCGAGCAATTATGAAATCGCATTTGGGGATAGAGATGACCCCTTAGTAGAAATCCCCATTTGGAATGCAATTTTGAACGACGCTTCCTATACATATTCAGCCGATGCTCCTCCGCTGATTCCATTACCATCCTATCAATATTTTTGGAAAGTCAGAGTCAACCCATTAGAATCTATCCCAGGGAATTGGTCAGAGGAAATTTATAGTTTTGCAATTACATCAGTTGAAATGCAGGAGCCGGGTTCGGGAACATCCGTGTCTTCTCTCACTCCGGGATTTACATGGAGTGGTCCTACTGGTGTCGGAGGATATGAGTTTAGAATTTCGTTTGGTGATGACGAGCAGGTTGAAAACCCAATTTTTATTCAAAATGTAACCACTAATTCTTTAACTTATCCTTCAGATGGAGCTATTTTGTCGCCGGGTGCATCCTATAATTGGAAAGTGATTGCCTTGAACCAAAATGAAAATTACATGGGGTCAGTTGATGAATACTTAGATGTGTTTAATTTTTCCATTGACCCAGTTGTGCCTTCTTCACCAGCAGAAGGAAGTGGGGTGAGTTCACTGACTCCCGTATTTAATTGGGAAGCTCCATCGGGAATTCCTTCATTTGAATTCCAAATGTTTTTTGGTGATAATGCTTCAGGTGAAAGTCCCGATTTTAATGTGAAGGTGAATTCAAATAGTTATCAATTAAACGCCTCGGAATTTCTATTGAGCGACGGATTGTCTTATTTTTGGAAAGTCATCGCATTGGATGGAGATGATTTAGTCATGGGCAATGTTACTGACTATACCATGTCTGGATTTAACGTGGAAGGATTGGATTTGACAATTCCAGTGATCACAGCCTCCATTAATGAAGATAATCCCAATTTACCGGTTTTTTCACTTGCTTCTCCGGTTGAAAATGCCGATGGTTACAGCATTAAACTCTCTGCTACCGAGGATATGACAGATATAAAGTGGGAATCAGATATTTTATCCTCGTTGCCTTATACACTTACGTCCGGTGATGCAACCTTATTATTCGATGCGACTTATTTTGTACAAGGACAAGCATTTCAAGAAAGTGAACCGTTTGGGGATTTAGGAACCATTTTTAAGTTTTCAACTGGTAGCCAACCCGGTGCAGATGAACAACCTGAAATGACGGTGGGATTCTAATGAGAATTAATCAAAATACCATGTTTACCCTTTGGATGATGGGAATATTGTTTTCTACAATGCTGAGTGGACAACTACAGCCGAAATTTAATTTAACGACACCCGTTACAGGTGCAGATAGTTATCAAATCATAGTAACTGCTGACGCTGACGAATCGGACCAACTGTGGATTTCTGACCCCATTACCAGTTTTCCTGTTACTTATCCAAGTTCAGCACCGCCAATTGAATACGGGAACGTATATTATTCCAGGATCATAGCTCTGAAAAACGGTGCAATTCATGGTATTCCCGGAAATTTGGTGTTGATACAAACTCCAAATATTACTAAACCGGTCATTCTTGATGGACCATTATTTTCATGGGGAGGCACAGAACCAACCTCATCGAATTATGAGGTTACGGTGAGTCCGGTGGAAGACATGTCCAATGTTGTGTGGAGTACCACCGTTTCAGGAACCAACGCAGGAATGCCAGAAAATACGTTTGAATGGGGAACGCTTTATTATTGGAATGTTCAAGGACTAGACGGAGATGGTAATTCTTTTGGAGAGCCGAGTAGTGTGAGTTTCTTTAATACTCCGTCTGTAGAACCTCCCACACTAAATTCTCCTTCAGGAGAACAAGTTGCCACTCTCAATCCAGCATTTTCATGGACGAGTGTTTCTCAAGCATCTCAATATTTTATTTCTGTTGGTACGAATGAAGATTTGTCATCTCCAATTTGGGGAGGCAATGTTTCAGAGGTAAATGTAACCTACCCTGAGGATGCTTTAAGTCTGGTGAGAGGTACAACTTATTTTTGGCAGGTTGTTCCATTGGATGGTGAAGGAAATTCATTTGGAGAGGAAGTAAAAAGTAATCCTTCCAGTTTTCAAACCCCAGATGCGATTCAACCTGCAACATTGAATTCACCGGTTGGAGAAGAAATTCCCGGATTAATTCCGTCATTTACGTGGTCGGCTGTTGAAGGAATTTCAAAATACACTTTAAACCTAGCTGGAGATGAGGATATGTCCGGAATTTTATGGACTGCAAACATAGAAGGGACAAATGCGAATTACCCTGACAATGCGGTTGCATTAAATTTTGGCACCACTTATTATTGGGTTATTTTACCCCTAGATGAAAGTGATGTACCGTTTCCTGACGCTCAAAGTAGTACAGGTAGTTTTTCAACAACTTCAATGGCACCTATTGAATTAACGGATCCAGTCAACACATCCATTGAATCTTTACTCCCAACTTTTAAATGGGAAGGTTCTGAATCAGCTTCGAGTTATAGGTTAGATGTAAGTGAATCTGAAGATTTTGGCAATTTAATTGTTTCAGAAAATGTGAGCGGAACGGAATACAATTCTTTTGTAGGAAATTATGATAAAACTTATTACTGGCGGGTAACACCCCTAAATTCAGACGGTGTTGAATTGGGTAATGTGAGTAATATTGTGATGTTTAACACACCCGGACTTACAGAATTATCCTTAATTTCCCCTATGAATGCAACGGTTTCAAATATTACACCACTACTAAAGTGGGGCACTCTCGATGGTGCATCCGGTTATTTAGTTTCTGTTACATTGGAAGGAAACGTAGTCTGGAGTGATTTAGTTGAAGCAAATGAAATAAATTATCCCGATGAACCGCCATTGAATTATGAAACGACCTACGGTTGGAGTGTTCAAGCAGTAGATGAAGCGGTTAGTCCTTTGAGTAATAAACCAGAGTCGGGATTTACAACTCCAGCATTCTCTCAGGTTGAACTCACATCACCGGTAGGAGAAGAAGTTGGGGTTGTTAATGTTCAATTTAGTTGGTCTGAGGTAGAAGGTGCAGCAGGATATTTAGTTGAAATTAGTCCCAATGACGATTTATCGAGCTCTTGGAGTTCGACAGTAAGTATGACAAATTTAACCTATCCGGATGATCCACCTTTTTTAAGTGGGCAATCTTATTTTTGGCGAACCATTACGGTTAATCAAGATGGAATTCCATCCGGTGCTTGGAGTGATATAGCGACATTTCAGATTGCTGAACCGCCACCGCTCGTATTAGATGACCCAAGCGGTGAAATTTCAACGAGTTCCCCCTCGTTTGGCTGGCAGGAAGTCGAAGGAGCATCTGGATATAAAATACAGGTAAGCTCAAATGAAGATTTTTCGGATGGGTGGGAATCGACCTCAGGAGTGACCAATGTTCAATATGGAGGTGATGCTTTAGAATTAAATATTCCATACTATTGGAAAGTAGTTGTCATTGATCAAAATGGAAATATTGCTGGGTTATGGAGCGAGCAATTATCGTTTCAATTGTCCACAGTATTTGTAGTCGAATTAACTGCACCAATGAATGAAGATGTTTTTTCTCAAACACCCCAATTTAGTTGGGGCTCTATTGAGGGAGTGGATAAGTATGAAATCAATGTTTCCTCATCAGAGGATATGTCTGAATTGATTTGGTCATTAAGTGAAATTCAGGATGCAGGAACTCAATATCCAGCTTCAGGATCTGATCCCTTGGTGTTTGGAAATACTTATTTCTGGACTGTTCGTCCATTAGATGGTGATGGGAATCCTCTTGCAGATCCTAGTGCCGTAGCTTCGTTTACATTATCTGGAGATTTAACACCGGAATTATTGGTGCCATTGGATACTCAAATTGATAATTTGACTCCCGTGTTTTCATGGTCGGAGGTGAGTGGAGCTACAAAATATTCAATTTTAGTATCCTCATCAGATGATTTTTCAGAATTGGTTTACCAAAATGAAAACATTGATGGAACTGGGGTTACTTACCCTACCTCTGGAGCAGCACCCTTGGAATATGGAGCAACATATTTTTGGAAAATTCAAGCATTGGGAAGTGATGGAACTAGTTTGGGAGATTCAAGTCCAGTTGGGTTATTTATGACTCCAACGGGTGAAGTTGAAATCATTGTGGAGTTTGAAGATTAACGATTCAATGAAGCTAAATAAACAACTAAAATTTATTTCATTTGTCATATTTTTATGTGTCAATATCATTGTTTGTGCCACACGACCCGTAGCCGTACTCAATAAGGTGGTAGGAGAAGTAAAAATTGATATGGTTGAAAATCCCGGTTGGCAATCTGCTTCTTTGGGTGGAAAATTAGGAAACGGTGATAAATTGGAAACCGGAGTATCCTCATTTGGTTCCATTATGTTTTTAGACCGCAGTATGGTAAAAGTTAGGGAAAAAACAAAATTCACAGTCAAATCAAAACGAACGATGAAACGTGAACTGGAGACAGATATAAATGTTGCTGTTGGAGAAATGCATGTGAAAGCCACGAGTGGTTCAAAAATTAAAATTCAAACTCCAACAAGTGTAGCATCTGTCAAAGGAACGGAATTTAATTTAATGGTTGAAAAAGATGGCACTACTCATCTTACCGTGTTGGAAGGAACGGTTGAGTTCATGAATGAACTGGGTGTAATTCTGGCTACGGAAATGACTACAAGCGTATCACGAGTAGGAGAAAGTCCAAGTTCGCCCATTTCAGTTCCTCAAAAAGCAGTTCCTAGTTGGCAAAAAAAGACAAAAGAGGACTGGAAAATAAAATTGAAACTGGATAAACCGGGTGGAAAAGATATTGGTGAACCGTTTGTTGTTAAGGTAAATGTATTAAATTCTGAAGGGAACAATGCCTTGGATTATAATGAAGAAATAAGTATCGAGGGGAAAGATGGAATTCAAGTTTCAACCAATGGTGGAACATCATGGTCTTCCGATGTATCCGTGAATATCAATAAAGGTATAGGAGTTTTAAAAGCAAAGGGAACAGAACAAGGGAAAAAAGTATTGGTTGCTTCCGGAGATAATGCATCCCCCGGCAAATTAGCTGTGAATATGAAACGCTCGAAAGAAGCTATGAATAAAATTAAAAGCAAAGCAGCAAAAGCATTAACACAAATCGCCCCCGGCATCGCAGATAAAATTTCAGGGAAATCTTTAAAAGGCAGTACCGTTAGTAAAGGCTCTGGAACTTCAGAAGATGTATTTGATCAATTATTGAATGGAATGATGGAATTATCAGGAACACCTGAAATTGTAGAAAATGAAGATGGTTCAGTCAAGGTAATCATGAGGGTAAAACCCAGTGAAGGAAGTGGAGATTAGCTAAAATGGTTAGTGTAAAAAACACCATATTCTTCGTTATAATACTGATTGGATTTACTATTCTCAGGGCTGCTGATTATGTCAAACCAAATATTTTACATCTGATAGTAGAAGAATCTTATGAAGGTCAACCCCTTGTTATTGAAGCAGTTATCACCGATAATGTAGCGGTTAGAGATGTCTTGGTTTATTATAGAATTAAAGGAGAAAAATCGTTTAAATATGATAGTATGTCACTGGAGTTCAATAATTATCAATTCGAAATTCCTTCTGATGATGTAACGCCCTATGGATTAGAATATTATATATTGGCAACGGACGATGCTAACAATATAGCTTCTTTACCTGACTTTAATCCGGAGGATAACCCTTTTGAAATTGAATATATTCGATTTTCAGAAACATCAGCACCTGATGTGATGCTCATGCAGCCCGATGATAAAGGGGTGTATGAAGATGGAAATCAAATGGTGGTAATTTCCATTTATGATGAGGAAGATGATGTGGATATTTCCTCAATTTCATTGATTATTGATGGAGAAAATGTTACAGCAGAAGCTTCCGTTGATCAGGATTTTATTTCATTTGTACCTTCAGGACCTTTCGATTTTGGTACTCATGTCATTCAATTTGAGGTCTCAGATAAGTTAGGAAATAAGGCACCGTTAGGTGAGTGGACATTTTCCATTCAAAAGGTGGAGGTGAAAAAAACGTTTTTTAGTGATGCCAAAATAAAGGGTGCATTTGATTATGAATCTGAGTACGACACTTTTTCAGGAAAGGACCAACCTGACAATCGTCCCCTGGATAATCAAAAACCAAAATTTAAACTAACCTTTTCTAAAGGATTGCTCAAAGCGTCTTTCAGTATGTCCATGACGAATCATTTTGATCCAATCGCAAAGGAAATCGACTCGAAACGACAACCTTTGGATCGGTTTAAATTCAGCATAGAAACGCCTTATATATCTTTAAAGGGAGGAGATCATAATCCTAATTATTCAGAATTGACTTTAAAAGGTGCGAGAGTGAGAGGATTGATTGCAGATGCAAATTTTAAAGGAATTTCAACGTCCATTGTGTACGGCAACACAAAAGAAATGCTTCCGGCTTATTTACAAACAAACGACGAGGGAATTCCTGAATATACCAAAGGTACTTTTGCCCAAAAATTAATTGGAGTTAATACATCTTATACATGGGAAGGTGAGCCAAAATTATTCATTCCCATTCCGTTTGAATTTGAACTGGGAATGAACTATTTACAAGTTGAAGATGACACCACATCTCTTGAAGATGAATTGTACGGAACCTTTGTGAATATCCCAACTGACAGTACAGAAAAAACAAAGTATAACTCCCAATATAATTCTGTCATCGGTGTGAATTCGTCTATGTCTTTATTTAATAATACTCAGTTAAAAGGATACTGGGCCGCATCCTCAATTACAGACCATAATTTTGATCCAACTACTGCTGATGTCGTCCTGACTGCAACCGATGCATATATGTTTGAGTTTAGTACACAATTAGCCTTGTTTGACATAAAAGGTGGATTCAAACGTATTCCAAGGGATTTTTCATCTTTGGGGAATTCGTCTGTACAAACAGATATTCAGGGGTTAAAAATTGACGGGCGAACAAAATTCTTTGAGAATCAAATTATGTTGTCAGTTGGATTTGAAAATAATCAAAACAATCTTGATTTATTTGAAGCACAAACCACGCATAGTACGACGTATGCTACCAATGCAAATTTTAGTTTTAAGGGATATCCAGGACTAAGCGTTGGTTATCGTTTGATGACGAGAGATGGTGAATCCGTTATTGAAGATACTGCTGGGGTACAATTAAGTGATGATTTTACCACTACATGGACATTGGGTCCTTCTTATGCTTTTGCTATAAAGGATATTGAAATAGGGCTTTCCGGAAATGTGATGCTTATGGACTTTACAGATAATGCAAATCCCGATGGAGCATTTAAGAGTAATTCCTATATGTTAGCAATGACTCAGACGTTTCCTTTTAGACTTTCTTTAAACGTCGGATTGGGATTATCTCAAAATATTCCTTTGAAAGAAACGACAACGACTTTCTCACTTATTAACACAAAAGTATCTTATAATTTTGCAAATAACCTCTTGAAAATGTATGCTGGATTTGGAGTGGTAGAAGGCAGTAAACCTGCTTCTCCGGAATCGGACTGTCCGGATGTACCGGATATTTCGAATCGGAAGATTACCTTTAACGTAGGGTCTCAATATAAAATTACTCAAAATCAAATGGTGGGTATTGATATCGGAACCATTACCGTTAATGATTTTGTCGCTAATCCTCGAACGGATTACACAGAGTTTCGAATGAAACTCAAGTATAAATATTCTTTTTAGCCTACCAAAATACAATTAACCCTATTTAAGGAATGGGTTGTATATTCCCGATTGGATTCAATTTAATTTTTCGGGAATAAATTTAAAATTAATATTGTCAAATTATAGACAGTCCTCATCAATAAATGAAATAAAAGAATAGGAGTTTTTCCAGATGTCTCAATTCAAAAACTTTTTCTTATTAATTGCCTTTTTCCAATTAATATATTCACAGAATTTTTCATTAACGTTAAATGTGTCAGGAGGGACAAGTGATTATGACCTGACCGTTGGATTTTCCCCCGAAGCAACTGATGCTTATGATCCGGATTTTGATTTTTTTGCACCTCCTGCACCGCCACCTCCTAGTTTTGATGCCGCCTTGGTTTGGAATGGAGACAGATATTATTCTCAATTATTAGCGGGAGATGGAAATTATTCTTCCCATGTGTTTTCCATTCAATTACAGTTTCCAGAAGACGAAAATATCCATTTAGAATGGGATAACTCAGGATGGTCCACACTTGGAACTGTGATACTTCAAGATCCGTTTAGCGGTGTGTTTCTTTGGGTTGATATGACTACAGAATCAAGTATAAATTTGAATAATCCTGCGTTGACTTCGTTGGAACTTGTGGTTACACCCTTTGAACAGGAAATAAATACTTCTGATTTTTCAATTTCATTTAACGTTTCAGGTGGAACCAGTGATTACGATATAATTGCAGGATTTTCGCCCAACGCCACGGACGGATATGATTCTGAATTTGATTTTTTCGCCCCTCCTGCTCCACCACCTCCCAGTTTTGATGCCGCTTTGATTTGGAACGGAGACAGATATTACACACAGATTTTAGCAGGTGATGGAGATTTAAGCCCACATGAATTTACCATTCAACTTCAATATCCGGAGGATAACACGATTCATTTTGTATGGGATAATTTGGGTTGGTCTGAGTTGGGTTCATTTTGGCTGACGGATCAATTTGGAGGAATTTTTATTACAGTTGATATGACAACTCAAAGTGAATTAACATTGGAAAACCCTGCATTGACTTCTCTATCTCTGGTGATAACTCCCTCTGGAGATATCAATTCAAACCCATTCGAGGGACATGTATCTCCGACTCCCATGTCTGGAATTTTTCAAGGTCAAATCACGATTGATGGAGAAGCGGGAACAGGAGATGATTGGATTGCGGCATTTGACGAGGATGGAAATATCGCTGGAGCGTCAGCCTTATTAATGGAAGGTGGAGACTCTTATGTAAATCTCATTATTTATGGAGATGACCCTTTAACCGGTTTTGATGAGGGAATGAATGGGGATGAAAATTTTTATCTGAAATTATGGATTTCCTCAGAAAATACAATCTTAGATTACTCCGAATCCTTTGATTGCTGGTACAATAATAATGGTGCTCCCTTGACCGAGTGTGGAACTTACACTGACATTTATAATTTTGGAGAAGACGTTGAACCGCCGGCACTGGCCTTACTTATAATCAATGAAATTCACTATAATCCAAGCAGTGACCTACAAGGTAGTGATAACCAATTTGAGTTTATTGAAATTTATAATTTAGGAGATGAATCCGTAGATTTGAGCGGATATAAAATTACGTTAGGAATAGATGCAGAATTTCCTGAAGGAAGTCAAATTTCCACTGGGGAGTATATTGTCATTGCCAAAACTCCTGACACCTACTTGGGAAACGGTTATCAAGTGTACTCGTTTGATGGTAATATTTATAATGCGGGAGAAGAAATTGAACTGATCGATAATCTTGAAAGGAGGGTTGACTATGTGAATTACGATGATGAGGGAGACTGGGTGACTGAACCAGATGGAGGAGGACCTTCCCTTGAATTGGTATCAACTGAATTGGATAATGAAATTCCTTCCAATTGGGAAGCCAGTTTGATTGTTGGGGGGACACCGGGAGCCGAAAATTCAGTCATTCCTGAAGATGAAGATATTTTGGTAACCGTTGGTACGGTAGAAGCGTATGAAGGAAATGAAGTTACCGTTCCTGTTGCCATCCATTTTCCTGAGGGTGTTTCAGCACATTCTGTTGATGTAGTTATCGAGGGAATGAATGAATATTTCGTTTTCCAATCATTAATTATGGATGGCTCTTTACCTGAAAATGTAGGATGGAGTGTGGAAAGTAATGTTGTGGAAAATTCTCTCCTAATCGCTATGGCAGGTGCAAACAGTATTGCAGGAGATGGATTATTATTCTCCTTAGATCTATTGATAAATGAAAATATATCAGTGGAGTTTGTTTCCGTGAATATAGCTTCTATTGTGATTGACTCTGGAGAAGAATCTCCGGAAATCGAAAATGGGGGAATTCACATTTTGCAACCCATCCCGCCAACTGCATCTTTTACTGCAGAACCCTCTACTGGACTATTTCCATTAAATGTCTCTTTTTTGAATACCTCTGATCTTGGTTCTGGATCGGAAATAGAATTTACATGGGATTTTGGTAATGGAGATTTTTCCAACGAAGAAAATCCAATTTATGTTTTTGAAACCCCCGGAATTTACCATGTATTACTCACGGTTTCTACCAATCACGGAGATAGTGTCTCTGAACCTGCAGAAATTAATGTGTTAGCTCTTTACGGAGATGTGGATATGAATGATGTGGTGCAATCTTTTGATGCATCCTTAGTGTTGCAACATATAGTGGGATATATTGAATTAGATGATATTCAACAGGTAATAGGAGATGTAAATTTGAGTGATGAATTGTCTGCGTTAGATGCATCTTACATTTTACAATATTTGGTTGGTTTGATTGAATCTTTGCCTGTTGCCGGTGCTGTATATGCTACTGGAAATCTGAATATTGAAGATCAATTTGGCATGGCCGGATCCATGGTTACTGTTCCAATTAATGTTTCAAATGGTGAAGATATTTTATCCTTCGAATCCACAATTACTTATGATAATTCACACTTAACATTTTTGGGTGTTCATAATGACAATAACGAATTTTCTATCGAATTTACAGAGGATAATGGTTTTATTTATCTCGCAGGAGCATCTTTAATGTCAGATGATTCTGATTTTCCCATGGTTTATTTACAATTTTTAATCGATGAAATTGAAGCTGAAACATCTTCCATTTATGTTGAAGAACTAAAATGGAATGAAAATGAAACGATCCTGAATGCAGCCGAAGGGCAGGTGTTTATTATGTCAGCAGATGAACACACAGTTATCCCCGGTTGGAATCTGGTTTCATTTGATATTGAATTATTGGAATCTGAACCGGAATTGGTATTTAATGATTTAATAATAAATGAGAATTTGGTCAACATTACTGGGTACGATGAGAATGGCTCAAATTTTTATGATCCATTCGGATTCGAATTTTTAAATACACTTACTTCTATCGAACAGGGACGGGGTTATTGGGTTAAGGTCAATGAAAATGATGATATTTTTCATCAAGGAATAGCAATAGATGATATGTTTTCAATTTTTATTTGGGAAGGATGGAGCATCCTTGGATATTGGCCAACTTCTCAAAATGTCCCTCAAGAAGCATTTTCAGAATTAATTGAAAATGACAATCTTGTTTATGTAACTGGTTATGATGAACATGGGTTTTCATTTTATGATCCAAATGGATTGGAAATTTTAAATACCCTTACTATTTTGGAAAATGGTATGGGTTACATGATTAAAGTGAACGAATCAGTTGAAGAATTCTCGTACCCAATCCCAACCGGATTCACGGGCAGAAAAGTGGTTCGAAATTCAAACCCGAATATCACCAAGACAAATTCATGTATGTTTATTAATGGTTCCATAATGTTCCATAATTTTCCAATCAATGACGAATCTATAGTTGAAATATTCACCGAAAACGGATTGCTTGTGGGTGAGTTGGAAATTATTGATGGTAAATTTCTAAGGACGGGTGCGGTGTACGGTGATGACAAATTTACCACAATCATTGATGGAGCAGTCAATGGAGAAACTCTGACATTTAAATTAAATGATCGTCTGTCTGAACCAATCAATGTATCATTTAATGGAAACATGGAACTTAATAAAATTGACTTGGTATTTTCAGGCATACCATCCGAATTTTCAGTCATTGGAAATTATCCAAATCCATTTAATCCAACCACAACCATTCAATATGGACTTCCACAGGATGGAGTTGTGAATATGAGGATATTAGATGTATTGGGACAGGAAATCAAAACATTTTCAACCTTCACTCAAAAAGCTGGTATTCAATCTATTGTTTGGGATGGAAAGGATAATTTGAACCAATCTGTGAGTGCAGGGATTTATTTTTTCACCATTGAATTTAATTCAAACCGTGGAAACGAAAATGCAAATGTATTGGATGTAATTTTAAGTCAAAAAATGATTCTCCTAAAATAACTAAAAATATTGGTTATTTTTTATCATTGATTAATTCTCAAAAACATCTAATTTTCCCGACTATTTTTTTATCATAATTCAATCAAAAACTTTCATTTTTGTAAGAATTTTATAATTAAAAATAAGAGGAATATTTATCAGAATATCTATGTCAAATAATACAGATATCTCAAGAAAAGTTGGAGAAAAAATTCATTAAAATCGCAAGTAAAAAATTATTGATGAATACTCATATCCAATGGGTATTCGTTGACTGTTACATAAAAAAATTTAATCTTCTATGAGGGAAAAGCACGATGAATAACGTATTTTTTAAAGGATTACACTATCTCCTATTTGTTGGATTTATATTTTCACAAAATCCATTTGAGGACTTGGTATCACCAACCAATACATCTGGAGTATTTTTAGGTCAAACAACTATTGGTGGTGTTTCTGCGGCGGAAGGTGATT
>CAZBZK010000008.1:41748-46091 GCA_964496365.1 uncultured bacterium | reverse complement strand
ATAAATCAGGCAAACTGTGTTGACTCAGAATGTGATGAATACGGCATATCTGAAAATGGTATACCAGGATTTCAGCTGGACTATGTTCGTCTTGGCTCAAACAGTTCAGCTATAAATGGTGAAGGGATCGTGGCTTTCTTTTCGCTGTTGGTAAGAGATATTCCAAATACCGAAGAACAATCTACCGATATTGTATTTGATTATGGATTAAATGGCAGGGATTCACATTATATCCTGAGGGAGGACTCGACTTTTGTTGAAAATCAATTTGATCCTATGACACCCATCACCATTTTTGTTGAAGGATATTCTATATATCCTGCGATCTCAGATACATTGGTTCTACCGGGTGACACGTTAAAGATAGACCTGGACGATCATTTCCAGAGCAATGAATATTTGGCTGAGAACGCTGTATGGGCAGTGCAGATTATAGACACAACGTTCAATGAATATGATATGGAATTTCAGGCAGAGTTAACCATTGACAGTGAGACCAATGTACTGTCTATTATCACCACTGAGAATGACCACGCACTGTTAATGATCGACATCTCCTTACATGTCGAAGGACATAATTTGTTTTCAATGCAAAACTGGGAAGTCGAGATAAATCATCCTCTGAGATTTGTTGGAGAGCTTCCCCCTATTAATGTTCTTGAAGATGACACTCTTTATTTGCCCACAGATATGTTATTTATTGATGAAGATGATACGGGACTGGAGATAACGCTGTGGGACACAATAATCACTTCCCAAATAGATGGAAGCTCGACCCCTGTCTATCTTTCATATCTTAGTAATGATACGGTTATGATTTATTCGGAACCTGATTGGAATGGGTTGTCAAATAACCGGCTGTTTGTCAGCGAATCATTGGGAAGGACAATAAACACTGTGCTAACAATCGTTGTTGTTAATGTTAATGATCCCCCGGTCATTGATTTTTCTGGTATCAGCGGTGACCCCGCTCTTGAAGATACGCTTATTCTGTATCACAATACACCTGATACGGTTGACCTAATGGCATTTGTAGCAGATATTGATGATAATATTTTTTCTTGGACAATTGATGAAAATAATTTGGTGGATGCAACGCTGCAGTTAAACAATGAGCTAACGCTCTTTGCACCAGTGGGTGTACTAGTCAATACTCAATTGATCGTTCACATTGATGACAGTGATACAACTGTCTCATCTCTGATCAATATTAACATTCGCTCTGTTCCACCACAAATACTTCTCTCTGAGCCCTTCCTAGTCCATGCTGATACTTTATTTTCACTTAGTTTAGATTCTGTTGCTATTTTTGATGAGGATACACCTTTTTCATCATTGGTTTGGGATTTTGTATTTCTTACACCGGCAAGGACCCCGGACGATAATATAGTATTTACCTATGATCAAGGGTACCAATCTCTCACAATAAATTCCAGCCACTCAGAAAATTCTGAGGGTATTGTGGTTATTACTGTTAGAGAAGATTTTAACTTTGGACATGTGGTGACCAAGGAACTTCCTATGGTTTATTTTGCATCTAACGCACCCCAGATATTGACCCCGGCCACGATTTTCATTTTTCCAGATACTCTCATTGCAGCCTATACACTTGACACACTTGTTTTCGACTATAATGATCCCCCAGACTCCATTGCCTGGACCCTGGAGGGTGGGGCCGACCTGGACAGTGTTTATATAGATTCGCTCGACAATGTTCTATACATTCAAACCGATAATAACTTCTTTGGTGAGGATACTCTCACTCTGACAGCAACAAATACCCTTGCCCTGGCTGACACTTCAGAAATTGTTGTGAAGGTTATCCCTTATGACCCCTATCCACAGATCAGTTCTTTGCCGGATAGAACTGTATATTGGCATTCTGAATCTTCTTATTTATTTGATCTGGATGATTATATTTTTGATAGTTCGACTCCGGTACAAAATATTGAGTGGTCAGTGATCTATACTGTCGATTCTATTGATGTGTCCATCAATGATGCGCACCAGGTATTAATTACCAGCTCTGACATAACGGGAACCGTTTCAATAATCTTCACCGCAGAAAATGATGTAGGATACGCATCATCAGACACTATGACGGTACTCATTGTTCAAGATGAACCACCCAATTGGGAGCACCTTTTAAATATTGAAATGTCTAGATTTATACCAAACCATACACTTTCCTATCGACTCTCAGACAGGTGTGAGGATGATCTTACAAGCTCTACAGATCTGGTATTTGGAGTAGAGACGGATACCACAATCTTGAAAATCGTTTTAGATTTACAAACAAATGTTATGCTTGAGCTTCAGGATACATCTATGGTGGATACAACTACAAGCTTAACCTTCTACGCAGAGGATGAAAATTTTAATATTTCAACCTCTGACACGGTGACCCTAACAATAATAAATGGGTTTGCACCTGAATGGGGAAGCCCATCTGTAATCACCTTTGGGAACGACACAACGTATATGAGTGAGTGCCTTGAAGAATGGTGTGAGGATCCGGACACACCTGATTCGTTATTGACATTTATCGTTGAGAGCACCAGCCAGGATTTATATGCCGAAGTTATTGATGGCCCAGGCTGCAGCTCCCTCTGGCTGGTCCCATTGTCTGAGATACAGGGCACATACTTTCTTATCCTGCGAGTGGAAGATATCCAGGGAAATATTTCATCAAAATTAGTTACTGTAACTATTTCTGATCAGATTTTACCATCAGCAGACCTTTCCTATTTTATTACACCAGAGTTAAACAGACGATTACATTTTATTTTAACATCCGATGGAACAGTTGAAAATTATAATTCAGTGCCCAATACTTTTTACTTAGACGATTCATTGATGAATTCACTATCATTTTCTCTTATAGATCAACAAGTGGATCTGCAAGTTTGGAATGCACCGTTTCAATTCAAGGAATCTGGACTGTATAAATTGATAGTCAATTTAACGGATGAGTCAGACAATATTACCATCGATTCATTGATACTATCTGTAAACCTTCCAAATGGGGAAGGAGGAACATTGAAAAGTCCTTCAGGAAAATTATCCATTCAATATCCAGAGTATTTTGGAAATGAAAATACTGTTATAATTTTGAACGAATTAAACCGTTTTGAAACGATTCCAGTTGATACAGAAGAAACAATTTATGCAATTAAATCAAACAAATTATCAGATATTGCATTAATCATTTCTTATTCAGGAGACACGTACGGAAGTGATTATTTTTCATTTTACCAAATGATCAATGGAAATAATATCCCTTTAACAACCTTCTTAGATGATGATGGAATTTTTCAATCTTCCGTTCCTCTAAATTCAGAGTTTTATTTTGGAAAATCTACAAAACCAGCAGAAAAAATATCTATACCACAAAATGATTTTTTATGTTATCCAAATCCATTTAATTCAAAGATTAGTTTCTTTTTGTTTATTTCCAATAAAGAAGAAGTTAATTTGTCCGTTTATGATATAACAGGGAAAAGGGTTTTTGATAAAATTTCTGTTTTAAATCCAGGATTTAGAAAAATTACATGGGATGGAGTAGATAATAATTCGACCATTCTTCCAACTGGGATCTATTTGGTTCGGTTATCAGTTGGAGAAAAACTATTTACCAAAAAAATAACCATATTAAAATGACAAAATTCAATTCTATTATTTGGTATGTATTGCCTTTTGTTTTTTTTCTGGTAGGATGTCCGTCAGAAGATGCTCCTCCGGTTGATCCTACGTTGAATCCCGATGAATTTATTGATAGTGGATGGACAAAATTCCAACAAAAATCTTATGAAGATGCGTTGGATGATTTTAATCGAGCAATTGATATTTCCCCTGAAAATCTCGTTGCAAATTTGGGTAAATCGTGGTGCATAATTATGTTAGATCCAAGTGAAATTGAATTTGAAGAAATAGAAACTACATTTGAAAAAGGATTGGAAGATTCAGTAGGATTTGTTGATGCTTATTGTGGATTAACATTTTTGATGTTTATTCAAAATAAATATTCTCTTGCGATTACCTATTCAGATTCTGTCTTTTTCAATGATGAATCTTATAGTTTTCAATATGATCCGGAGATTGATATCAACGATGTACTATTGATAAAGGCTCAATCACAATTTTTATCCTTATCATATCAAGATGCTAATTTCACTCTTTCACAAATTCATCCCTCATTATTTCTTGATTATGAGAGTGATAGTTGGGAAATTGACGGGTTTCTTTATGATTCGTTTGAAACCGCCTTAGCTATGATGATTTCCAAAGGATCCATTCAATTTGATTCCGGAGGAATTATCTCAAAACCATAATAGTTATTTAGC
>CAZBZK010000008.1:0-41648 GCA_964496365.1 uncultured bacterium | reverse complement strand
ATCCATTCAATTTGATTCCGGAGGAATTATCTCAAAACCATAATAGTTATTTAGCTTGGTCAACTATTAGAATTCAATTATTTTTCTTTCTTTCCTCCAAGTTGGAAAAATATTCCTTTTGTATAATTAATTCTAATTTGATAATCCTCATAAAAATAGCTGTATAGTTTAATAAATAGTAGGTTATTACAAATAGCATAAAGTAATACTTTATATTATATTACTATGGCATGAATATTGAAAATAACGAGGTGTTAATATGATTATTTATTTATACCGCAAAGATTTGGTGAGTATTACACTATTGATGTTCCTATTGATGTTTTCCGGATGCTCGCAGACAAATCACCCACCTACGTTAGAGGTCATTTTTGAAAATAATAACCCACTTCCAGGATCAAAACAGACAATAACAGCTGTTGTTACAGACCAAGATTCTGCGGATATTGTTTTAATAAATTGGGAAATTAGCAAAGGGACGCCCTATGCAGCAACCGGATCCGTTATTCGTTATACTGCGCCGGAGTTCAACACTATTGACACGATTCGAGTGGAAGCAAATGATCAAAATGGAGGCATTGTTAGTGAAACGGTATTGATGAATGTATCCAATGGAACACCTCAGATTCATTCTCTAAATATCAGTCAGTCAGCTGTACTTCTGGGAAATGGTGTAACGATTTCTGTAACAGCTTCAGACCCTGAATCGTTACCTTTAACTTATCAATTTTCATCCTCTGGTGGTATCGGTTCTTTTGAATCCCATGAACCGGAAGATTCAACCATTATTTGGATTGCACCCCACGAGTCTGTATTGGCTGGTGAATATCAGATATTTGTAACCGTATCAGATTCTTTAGGCCAATCGGTCTCTGACACAGTTTCTGTAATTGTTTATTTGGAAAATGGTACTATATGGGTTGTGGATAGTGGACTCAAAACGGTAAAAAAATACGATGAAAATGGCCAATTTATCCTTCAATCTGAAGAAATTTTTGATTATCCTAATGCGGTTACTAATAATTATCCCTGGGATTTTGAATGTTGGGTAGCCGATAAAGGATTGGGGAAAATATTTGAAATTAACGAGGATGGAACCACCATTGAAATTTATGATAATATTTGGGGTGTCATCGATATTGAATACCACGAAAATACAGGAACTATATGTGCATTAAGTCAAGCGAACCAATCCTTAACCCTCATAATGGGATCTGAGATCAAAACCATTTATGGATTTCAGTCACCTAATTCTATGGTGATTAATCAAAATGCTGATGAAGTGCTTATATCTGACTATGGTCGTCAACAAATTATTAAAATTGATTTATTGCCAAGTGATGGCGTGTTCCCGGATAGCATTTCCACTGATAATTATTTGGATGTATTAAACGGTGTATTAAATGGTCCCAAGGCATTAGCTATTACTAAATATTCTTCACTAAATGGCATCATGCTGTTAGTAGCTGATAAAATTAATAATCGTATTGAACGAGTTCCATACACTTCGTTCTATGATGATCCACTATCTCCAATCACTGATGTAATTCAACCAATTGGAATTACAACGACCTTGAATTATTCTTGGGTATTGGAAGAAGATGGAACCATTCGTTTTTTTGATACATTTGATGGTTCTTCATCTCAAATTATAACCATCGATGAACTCACCAATTCACAACCCATGTTAATAACAGGAGACTATCCAAAAGATGCAATTTGGATTGGAGATAACACTACAAATAAAATTATAAAAGCGATTTACAATAATGGAATTGTTGAGATGGCGACTATGATAACTGGTGTAAATTCTGTTGAAAATATTGTGGTTAATCGTTGATTCAATTTTGTTTTTACATCTATTAAAATTTATTTATAAAATTTGACGGTCAACTTCTATAAAAAGTTAGTATTCGGACAAATATTCTAAATCATATTCAGAACAGCTGATCTCTACAATACTTCCCAAACAGAAGGTGGATTGAATCCAGCAATAAAATCTCTAAAATTATCAATACTTCTGTCTTGAGTCGGTACATATCCGACTTTTTTTGTTGATTTCAATACTATTATTCAATAATTAGATTAACCTGATTTAGATACAATACTGTAATTTTCGCTATGGATTCAAAGAAAATCAGAAATTTTTGTATCATTGCACACATTGACCATGGTAAATCCACCTTAGCAGATAGAATGCTTGAGGAAACCCATACAATTTCAAATAAGGATATGAAAGCCCAAGTATTGGACAGTATGGATTTGGAACGTGAAAGAGGAATCACCATTAAAAGCCATCCCATTACCTTAAAATACACACATTCTGATGGCAAAAACTATATGTTAAACTTGATAGATACTCCGGGACATGTAGATTTTTCTTATGAGGTATCCAGAAGTTTGGCGGCGTGTGAAGGTGTTTTGTTACTTGTGGATGCATCCCAAGGGGTGGAAGCACAAACCGTAAGTAATACTTATCTTGCCATAGAGAATGATTTAACGATTATTCCCGTGATTAATAAAATTGATTTACCCAATGCACAGGTAACAGAAGTTAAAGAACAAATTTGTGAGCTTATTGGTTGTGATGAAAATGAAATTATATTAACAAGTGCAAAAAAAGGTGATGGAATTCAACAAATATTTAATGCTATTATTGATAAAATTCAACCTCCAATTGAAAGTGCTGATAATCCGACAAGAGCGTTAATATTTGATTCAATTTATGATAATTATAGAGGAGCGATTCCTTATGTTAGAGTTTTTGACGGTGTGGTGAAACCGGGAATGACAGCTTCTTTTTTTTCCCACGATTTTCAATATGAAATAACTGAAGTAGGACATTTTGTGTTGAAACAAATTCCGAAACCGGAATTAAAATCTGGAGAAGTAGGATATGTACTAGCAAATATTCGAGATATTGGACATATCGAACCTGGAGAGACACTAACGGTAAAACAAAGAAAAGCAGAATCTCCTTTGCCCGGATACAAAAAAATGAAACCCATGGTTTTTTCTGGTTTATACCCCGCAGATTCAGAAGAGTATGACCAGTTGAGACAATCGTTGGAAAAATTACGATTAAATGATGCATCTTTCACGTTTGAACCTGAGACCAGTGAGGCATTGGGATTTGGTTTCCGATGTGGGTATTTAGGATTGTTGCACATGGAGATCATTCAAGAAAGACTGGAAAGAGAATTTCAACTTTCATTGGTAACAACCTCTCCAAATGTTCGTTATAAATTAACTTTAAAAAACGGTGAAGAACTTGAAGTCAATACCCCAGCAGATATGCCTCCACAAGGGGAAATTGAAGATATTTATGAACCGATAGTAACGGCTGAAATCATCACACCCAAAGAATATATTGGTGGCATTATGACTCTTTGTCAGAAAAATAGAGGTCAATATAAAACAACCCATTATTTATCCACGGGAAAAGCTCAACTGCTTTATGACTTACCATTAGGAGAGATTATTTTTGATTTTTATGACAAACTAAAAACCATTTCTCGAGGATATGCTTCCTTTGATTATCAACCGTTGGAGTTTAAAAAAGGCTCTCTAAAAAAATTAGAAATATTGTTGCATGGTGAACCCGTGGATGCTCTTTCAACCATTTGCCACGCTGATGATGCATATTACAGAGGGGTCGCTTTATGCAGTAAATTAAAAAAACTCATTCCACGTCAACTATTTGAAATTGCAATTCAGGCATCATTAGGTAATAAAATTATTGCTCGGTCCACCGTTAAGGCATTGAAAAAAAATGTAACTGCAAAATGTTATGGTGGTGATATTACTCGGAAGAGAAAATTGTGGGAAAGGCAAAAGGAAGGTAAAAAACGGATGAAATTAGTAGGAAAAGTCGAAGTTCCTCAAGATGCTCTGCTAGCCGTTTTATCCCTTGAAAAAAATTAGATCCATTTCTTATTGGACGGATTCGAGGAAACCAATTTACAGTTTCCTTCTGTCAATTCCTCTTTTCCTATTGTATGATATTGGAATAGTTCTCATTCATTCAGACGAATTGCCATTGATCCGAAATGGAGCAGATGTATTAATTCGATCTTTGTTAAAGTCATTTGGTATTTTGGGAATTTACAGTACAGGAATAGTATTGTTTATTGGATTTATTCTCGTTTTATTTATTCAAAGAAAATCTATTTTTGGTACTCCTTTTAAAATAGACTTTCTTCCCCTCATGGTTGTAGAAAGTTTGGTTTGGGGGTTAATTTTGTATTATTCAATGGGAATCATTCGCCCCATATTGTTTGCAACTCCTGAATCCAAAATTTGGTTTGGACAAATCATTATGTCAATAGGTGCAGGAATTTACGAGGAAATTATTTTTCGTTTAATTTTAATAAAATTGATTCATAAGGTAATTAAATTTGTTTTCGATTGGAATGAGATAAGTTGTATTTTGCTATCATTGATTTTATCTTCAGGATTATTTTCTTATTTTCATTTTTTGGGAATGCAAGGAGATCCAATTGAATTTCCCTTATTTTTTATTCGATTTTTTGGAGGATGTTTCTTGGGTTGTTTATTCCTGTTGAGAGGATTCGGAATTACCGCTTATTCACATTGTATCTATGATTTAATCGTTGTGGTAAATTTAACTACATAATAATTTTTTCACCATGTAACAATCAAAATGAACTTATTAACTATAGTTTGATTTTGGCAAAATTTATTTTAACTGAACCAAAACAATCATGATCACTTTATGCCAATTTCATAAATTATTTTGTGTTTTGGTGGACTTATAAATGTGTCAAATTAAATCGGAGATTTTTGAAGGAATCAAATATGGATTTACACTTTCAATGAAAAAAGTCTTTACCGTAATTTTTGCCCAATTATTTTCGTCAATATGAAGGTTTATTTTTTAAGCATTATATTATTTGTTACGCTTGGGTTCAGTATCTCTTTGAATTCAATTGAGGTTACGATATATCCGGAATATTATTATCCCGGGGTCATGGTGCAAGTGAAAGGCGAAGCTAATGAAAATCTAATAGGAAATTCGTTTGATTTTTTAGTGCCATCCAAAATTGATTCAGCATTTCTTTTTCAAAGTTTAACGGAAAAAGAACCGAATTTTTTAAATTTACGGTCCTATGAAAAATCAGATGAACATTGGGTTCAAATTCCAATAACTCAAAATCGTTTTGCCTTTTTTATTTTTTTCAATCCGTTCAATCCCTCCAACAACAACCGCTCGTTTCAATTTAAATTAAAAACCAGTATTGATATTCAAAATACTCACGTTACATTTCAAGAACCATTGGAAAGCGAAAATTTTCAAATCTCTGTTCCAAATTTTACCCAAGTTACGGATCAACATGGATTTATTTTCAATGAACTTCATTTATCAAGGTTGGATGCATTTACAGATACATTATTTGAAATTTCATATTACAAATTCACCTTTGAAACATCCATGGAATTATTAACATCTTTACTAAATAAAGATGATATTTCTACATCTGAAAGTAGCACAATAAATCAAAATAAAAAACCATTACGACATCGCCTACCCTTGTGGGAACCATTACTTGTTCTGGGCGGACTTTCTATAATCATCGGATTTATGTATATCCAATCAAATAAAAACAATAAACCTCAATTAAATAATTTTTGCAGCAACTGTGGAAACAAATTACATCATACGGATTTATTTTGTTCACAATGTGGAAGGAGAAAAAAATAGTGTTCCCCATCATTTATGATTTCGGAAATTTTAATTTATTTGGAAAAGAATTCCATTTGGCAATTTATTCTTATGGATTTATGCTTGTCGTTGCCTTTTATAGCTGTTTCTATTTATTACAAAAAGAAATTAAAAGAATCGGTAAAGACATACAACTTGCGTCGGATATTACGTTTGCTGCTGCTGTGGGCGGGATAATAGGTTCAAAAGTATATTATTTAATTGAAAATTTTGGTCGAGTATTGGAAGATCCGGTAGGCATGATATTTAGTGGATCAGGATTGGTATTTTTAGGAGGCTTAATGGGTGGAACTTTAGGAGTTACATGGGTGATTCAAAAACATAAATTAAATTGGTTAAAAATTGGGGATATCGTAGCTCCACTCCTAATATTAGGATATGGAATTGGACGGATTGGATGTTTTTTAGTAGGTGATGATTACGGAATTCCTACATTGCTGCCTTGGGGTATGTCCTTTGAAAATGGGTTACCCCCAACCACTTATCATACATTTCAATATCACTATCCATGGGTTAATTTGGAAGGATTTGATCCGGGACTTATAACCGTTCATCCAACTCAAATTATGGAAACCTGTATGGCATTCATCATTTTTGGTTATTTGTGGAAAAAACGGGAGAAACTTCAGTTCGACGGACATTTGTTTTTCATATATTTGATATTGGCTGGAATTGAACGATTTTTCATTGAATTTATTAGAACCAATGAACAATACTTATTTGGTCTTACCGGTTCTCAAACTATTTCAATGGTAATGATCATGATTGGTTCATACTTTTTATGGTTTAATCGCCGAGAAAATGTTCAAAAAACACCAGATTAAATTAGTTTTCATTTTTTTTTATTATTTTAGTTGGGCCCAGGAAACCCATCACAAAATTACATTTTTGCATTATCCAAATGAGTTTTTAAAAAGAGAATTCGTCCCGGATAAACTTGAATTTGGAACCAATGGTACACAATATTTTTTAGATGCTAACCAAAAATTCTTATGTAAGGTAGGACCAAACAATATTAAATGGTCTGGTGGATTTGGATTTGATTCCCATGAATTCATCTCACCTGTAGCTATGGATTTTTCAAATTTATCGTTATTTGTTTTGGATCAGTCACAATCCAGAATTATTGAATTTGATCAAAACCTTCATTTTGTTTCTTCATTTGAAACCGATATATTTCAACCTCAGTATATGTGGTTTAACCCATTAAATGAGCTTTTGATATTTTCCAATTCTGAACAATCATTATACAAATATGATTTGGGTAAACAATTGGAAAATGTGTTCATTGATTTCATTCAGTTCCCACATTTTTCTGGAGAAGTGATTTCTATTACAGAGGGCAAAGATGGAGATATTGGATTCTTAACCAACAATCCAAGTCAAATTTTTCTGTTTAATTCAATGGGACATTTTATTAAAGTGATTCCTGTACTTCTTGAACATTGCCTTTGGTTAGAGTTTATGAATCATAAGTGGATCATATTTAACGATTCAGGATTTTATTCATTTCCGCAATTGAGTGAGACTTCCACCCAATTACCTTTCGAGATTAGATCTATTGCAGAAAAAGACGGAATAATTTATGCGTTATCAAACGATGGATATTTTCAGTTGAACATAAATCGTTAATCTTGAACGATTGGGAACTGGACCGTTTATCCCATTATAAAAAATACCACATTATTATTGTGTATTTTGGCAACACCACTTTTTGCCCAAAAAACCAAATTTCAGGTGGATACTTTACTTACATCTGTTCAGTATGAAATTTTATTTTTAAAACATCACTTTATTATTGATTCCACCTTTTTCCTTTTTCAAAACAGTTCACTGGTTGATTCCTTTTCCTTAAATCCAATTGATGGTGAATTAATTGTGACAAAATCATTATCGCACCCAACTAAGCTGATTGCCTCATATCGCTACCTAGATGAACATATACCAAATCAAGTGGGACCTCTATTAAATACCTATCCAGAAATAGATTCTTTATTGAGACGTACAGCAACTTTGAATTTGGATCCAATAAAAATCCCAATAAAACACACAACAAATGTGAAAACATCCGGAACATTTTATCGAGGCATTAATGTCAACCCAATTGGAAATGCAAACTTTTCCGGAGGAATAAAATTGTCATTGGATGGAAACCTATCAGAAAATATGACAATTTCTGGAGTTTTAACCGATCAGAATCTTCCTTACCAATCTGGGAATGCAACCCAAACCATTAGCGAATTAGACCAAGTGTACATTCATATAAATCACCCAAAATTTTCAATTTTAGCAGGTGATATTCTTATGAAAAAAAAACAGGGTACATTATTAAAAATCAATAAAAATTTGATTGGATTAAATGGAAATTTTGAATCTGATAAATGGAAAGGGAATATTTTTTTTGGTGGATTAAAGGGAAAGTATCATTCCTTTTTAATTAGTGAATCTGACCGCAATCAAGGACCCTATTTTTTAATGTCAAATACCGGAAATCGAAATATTGTAATTATTGCCGGTTCAGAGACAGTTTGGCTTAATGGAGAAAAATTAACAAAGGGACGAGATAAAGACTATTCTATTGATTACAATCGAGGTGAAATTCGATTTACTCCCAATCGAATAATTCAGTTTGATTCGGAAATATTTATCGAATATGAATACTCAGATTTTCAATATTCCAGAGATATCATGGCTTCCAATTTCCACTATAAGCCAAGCAAAAATAAAAATGTTTCTATTTCTTGGATGCAGGAAAAGGACCGATTTGATAATTCACTCGTGGGATTAACTAATGAGAATTTGGATTCCTTAGCAAAATTAGGAGATCAAGAATTTAGTTTTTCATCCGCTGAATTAGACTCATTAGGAACATATTATTTGGAGAATGGAATCTATTATTATTCTCAACAGTTATCGGAAATTGAATCATATTCCGTTCGATTTTATTATGATCCTCAAGGAAATTATGCTCAAAAAATAGATTCGAATGGGTCCATTTATTATGAATTTGTTGAATCAAATATTAAATCAGATTGGAATGACTATTATAGTCCAGAAAAACGTGTTACTAAACCAGTGTTGAAAAACTATTATCACTTCAACGGAAATTATCCTATTCTTAATCAAGGATATACTAAAATTGAAATGGCAATTTCACAGGTTGATTTAAATACAAAATCTTCCAAAAATGATGATGACAACTTAGGACATGCTTATCAAATGAGTTTGGGTTGGGATAACCTTCCCATTTATAGTAGCCTGAAATTGGACGTAAATACGAAACACTGGATGCAAAGTGACAGATATCATTCAATTGAGAGTAACAGGGATGCTGAATTTTATACAAATTGGAATGAAAAAAAAATGACTTCCGGATTGGAAAAAATTTCTGAGGGCAGAGCCATTTTGAAATTTCAAAATTTAGGGAATGTCAACACATCCGTGGGAGAATATTCAAATCAACATGGAACTAAAAGACAAATTCATTCCAAAAGTGATTTATCATTTTATCATGTCCCAGAATTAACAATAAATTTAATTCAAACCCGTTCAAACCATAGAGATTTTCAAAAATATTCGACAAAATTTCTATTTTTACCAGGGGATATTCATCCGTTGTTTGAATCGTTACATGAGCTATCTGAAGAAAATTATTCCTTGAATGAATTATCCGGTGGTATCCTATGGAAGTCCAAACATGGTGAGTTAAAATTAATCCATAGCGAAAGGGAGGAGGTCAGGATGAAAGAGGGAATTAAGGGTACCAGTCAAATTAACAAATTTAAATGGAAACAACTGAAAGACTCTGGATGGTATCACCATCTTATGTTAGTCAACCGGCAAATAAAAACGGATTCAGGAACACCAGACAACCAATTTTCTATGGGTGATTTACGAATTGGATTTAAAAATAAATCAAGTTTAATTGGGTGCGATGGAATCATTCGATTTGAAGAATCCTTGACTGAATCAAAATCAGTAGTTTATGATTCCGTCGGTGTTGGTTTTGGGGACTATCGCTATGACTTGGAATATGATTCATATTTTGCGGATCCGAATGGATCTTATATTTCATTTACAGTTCCAACTGGTGTTAGAATCCCTACGACTCACTTTAATTCAAGTTATAAATGGAATATACTTTTTCCTAAAACCAGTAATCTATTTTTTAAATATGGAAAAATCCATATATTTTCTCAAAGAAACTTCCAAGGAAAAGGATTAGGAATTAAAAAACTAATGAATTTTAACTTAGAAGATTTTAATGTTCGATGGATGAAATGGATTTTAAAGAGTGAGTATTTATTCAGAATTCCTTCTCAAAAAAAAATAGCGAGAATAACGTATTTTTTAAACAAAAATTTGAATGGTCTTGAAGAATTAAAAAGACAAGTATCTGATAACAGATCAATAGGTTTTGAGTGGAAGAATCCAATTGCAACCCAAACGGTGTTTGTACATAATTCAATTATTAGAACCCATGCTACAGAAACTAAAAATAATTCCCTTCAAAACCGATCCGCTAAATCCTATTGGTCGGAAAATGGTGTAAGCTATTCGGTGAACTCAAATACAAATGTTTTAACAACTTTAAATTTGGGAAAATCCAATGGTATGCATGAAAATATCAATTATTCGTCGGAAGCAATAGGAATAAAATCTAAAACCATCACATTTATTAGAAAAATAAATAGAGTTGAATTTTCGCTGGATTGGAATCATATTCAAATTTCAGATCCATCCATAACGCTCGCACCTGAAATTTTTAACGGATTGTCTGGTGGAACTTCCTTACGATTAGGAGGGAATATTAGGATTTCGATTGGTGACAATATGTATTTAAAAATTGACATGCAGTTTATTGATAATAACCGAAGTAAAAATTGGGTAAATCTACATGCGGAAATTCGGTCTCAATTTTAATTTAATTTTAATAATTGTAATCCTGAATTGTGTCTTTTCACAGGGATTTATTGTAAATCCATCTACAGATCCAGATGTTACCTTAGATTCTTCAGTTTTTATTTCACCTTATTTGGAATCCATTTTAAGTTCACAATATACATGGGGCGATACATTTAAACTATCCAAAATAAATTATGGTGATCAACCTCAATTATTTTACACGCTTTTACCCAAAAATATATATATTGATTCGTTGGTCATACCTATTGAAAATAAATATAATTCAAAAATTGTTGAACAAATATTTTCCCCATTGAAAACTGTTCGCTCATCCCGAGAAATAAAATGGATAAAAAATACATTATCCCAAAAATTTCAATTTATTTCTCCAAAAACCGATATTAAAATTGGGCAGTATTCATCAAATAAATTGATAGCGTTAGTCCATCCTAAATTTCAATTTAATAATAAATTTAGCGGAGTACTTGGGTTAACCGGAGAAGGTGATTCGAAATTAGTAAGCGGAGAACTCCATTTTCATTTTGAAAATTTATGGAAAACATGCGAAACACTAGAGATTCATATTAATAGATGGCGTTCAGATTCTGAGGCATTGAATTTGTCAATTCAACAACCTGTTATTTACAGATTCCCATTTGGAGTAAATTTTCATTACGGATACGAAGTCTTTAATGGATTGTATATGCACACCAAAACTTCGGTTGGATTGGTATCTCAAGAGAAATCACAAATTAAATGGGAATTAATAGCACAAAATTCTAAAATTGAACCCACTCATTTGGGATTAGACCATCGATTAAATTTTTTAAAAAATCAATCGTTTGGTATTCAACATAATTTGGATCTTCAAAATGTGAAATGGCAACCCAAAAAAGGATTAAACACAAATACCAGTATTTCTATTGGTATTTTATCTGAATCCCAAGACCAATTTACACTGGGCGAACTAGGTCATTCTTTAGACTATTTTACTTTAGTATCTCAAAACTCAAGTATTAAAACAAGTTTGAAAATAAATTGGATTGGAACCACAAGAGATTCTTTAGAACGAAGCCAGCTGATTAGGTACGGCGGAATCAAAACCCTCAGAGGATATCGAGAGAACAACTTTTTAACTGATAAATTTATCATTCCATCCATTGATTATTTATTTTACGTATCAAACGAGGTAACGTTATCTATTTTTGCGGACTTTGCAATTCAGGAACAAGTGCTACCTTACCCTTGGGATTTTGGATTTGGACTGGAACAACGATCACAATCAAACCATATAAAGCTCTATTTCGCTTGGGGAAAAGATGATTCATTTTCTCAGGGAAAATTGCTAATAAAATATATAAACATTTTATGAGAAATTCAAAAATAGTTATGTGTCGTCCTAATTATTTCCATTTTATTTCAATAGCTATATTATTGATTTGTTCAGGCTGTAACGTCAAAAGAAATTCAATCGGGGCTGATCATGAATTGGTCATTTTAACAGTAGAAAAGGATAGAATGTTTTTCAGTTCATTTTTTCAAAAAATTTTTACAGATACTATGTTCACTCCTCAACCTGAACCGATTTACAAGATAAAATTTTCAAATCCAAAACAATTTACCAAATTGAAGATGCAGTCCAATATTATATTGGGTTCAATAGGTGATGATATTAGAAACGAAGGGACAAAGTTAATTCGAAGAATCTTAGGAAAACAAAAATTTGAAGAAACTATTACAGGTGATAATCATATTGTCATTTCTGAAAACCAATTTGCAAACCAACAATTATTTATGATTTTAAGTGCACCTACTCAAGAATTATTAAATTCATCATTAATGGGTAAAGAATCGTGGATTAAATCTTTGTTTGAAAAAAAATATAACCAACGACAATCCACTTTTTTATTTGATGAGGTAAGACAGGAAACATTGGAAGACAGATTAATGAATACTTATTCTTGGAACATCAAAATCCCATGGGGTTGGGATATTGTAAAAGAAATTCCAGATTCAAGTTTTTTATGGTTAGGGAAAGAGTTACCCTTTCGATGGATTTCTTTTCAATGGCAATCCAATGAATCAAAATTAGATTCAAATAGCTTAGAAAAAATTATTATTAATTATCCAATTAGAAATTATGGTACCATTCAATTCAATCCATATAAATTCAAAATTAAGACAGGAAATGAGGATACGTGGTTTGACTGGAAAGCATCAGGAATTTGGGAATCCCTTGAGGAGCCCATGGGTGGTCCATTTAACGTCTTTATTAAACTCGATAAATCAAATGACAGACTGTTTTTAATTAATTCATTAATTCATTATCCGGGAGAAGAGAAAAGTCATTATATGAAACAAATGGAATTAATATCATCTACAATTCAATTTAATTGATCCAATTGAGAAAACTTCTTATCACTGGTGCCTCTGGACAATTAGGACAAGCATTAATACCTAAAATACAAGATAATTTTAAGTTGTTATGTATAGGTAGAACTCCTGTTTTACAAATTCCTTGGATTTCTGGAAAAGTTTCAGATCCTATATTCTTGAAGAAAACGATTAAGGAATTTTCACCCGATATAATATTGCATTTTTCTGCAATGACAAATGTAGATCAATGTGAAATGAATCCCGAAGAATCACATTTAATAAATAGTTTGTCTGTGAAATGGATGCTGGAAACATTCGCTGGTTATTTTTTATTTATCTCAACAGATTATGTATTTAATGGAAGGAATGGTCCGTATTTAGAGTCTGATAATACAAATCCAATTAATGTATATGGTCAAACAAAACTGAAAGCGGAAAACATGATTAATTTGAATTCTGAAAATTCATTAATATTAAGAACAAATGTCTTATTCGATTATAATGATTCAAGCAAAGCAAGTTTTGTAAATTGGGTCGTAAATTCTTTGCAGAATTCAACCCCTATTTCAGTAGTAAGTGACCAATATAATAATCCCATTTGGACGCACCATTTAGCAGAAATTATATTTTTTTTGATCAAAGAAAAGATAACAGGTTTACTTCATACAGGAAGCGACGAATATATTAATCGCTATGAGTTCGCACTTATAATAGCACAGAAGTTTAAATTGGATAAATCACTTATTAAACCAATCCAAACCCACGATTTGAAACAAATTGCATCACGTCCTTTAAGAGGCGGATTAAAAATAGACAAATTAAAATACAATTATAATATTCCCGTACCATCCTTAGAAGGTGCTCTGGATTTAATATCAAGTTAAAAATGAAAGTTTTAATTATTTCGCCAACCTATAATGAAATTAAAAATATTGAATCATTAGTAGAGACAGTTTTTAAAATAAATTCAACATACCATTTATTAATTGTAGATGATAATTCTCCAGATGGAACCGGGAGAAAAGTTGAAAAACTAATGGAACAAAATCCAAATTTATTTTTAGAAATTCGTCCGGGGAAGGCTGGATTGGGAACCGCTTATCGATTCGGATTTGAATGGGCTATCAAAAATGGATATGATATTGTGGTTCAAATGGATGCAGATTTGAGTCATGATCCAAATGAAATTCCCAAAATGATTGATCTTTTAAGCTCGCACGATTTGATTATAGGAAGTCGCTATTGTGATGGTGTGAGTGTCGTTCGATGGCCAATTAGAAGACTATTATTAAGTTATTTTGCTAATGTTTATTCTAAATTAATTACGGGATTAACCTTGACCGATGCGACTGGAGGATTTAAAGTGTGGAAAAAAAGTGTTCTTGAATCTATTCAATTACATGATATTCGTTCGCAGGGATATTCATTTCAAATCGAAATGAGTTACCGAGCATGGAAAAATGGATTTAATTTGATAGAACATCCTATCATATTCTTTGATCGCACCATAGGCGAATCCAAAATGTCGAAACATATTGTGTGGGAAGCTGTATTTATGGTTTGGCGATTGAGATTTGACAGTCTATTTAGGAGTTCCTAAATGAAACCTAAATTATCCGTATTAATCGTTAGTTACAATGTGAAAAATTATTTACTTCAAGCGATTGATTCAATAAAAAAATCCAAATATAATGGATTAATTGAAATCATTATTGTAGATAATAATTCATTTGATGGAACTTCATTATCAGTTAAAAATCAACATCCCGATATTCATTATATTCAAAATCAGCAAAATATTGGATTTGGAAAGGGAATTAATCAAGCTGCAAAGAAATCTGTAGGGGAATATCTTTTTATTTTAAATCCTGATACAATTATTCAAGAAGATACAATCGAAAAATTGGTACATTACTTGGTAAAAAATCCTCAAGTAGGCATGGTAGGACCAAAAGTATTAAATGCAGATGGTTCTTTACAATTAGCTTGTAAACGATCTATCCCAAATATTTCGGTTTCGTTACCCAAAATGTTGGGACTATCCAAACTATTTCCAAACAATAAATGGGCAGGGAAATATAATCTAACTTATTTAGGTGAAAATCAAACTCACTCAGTGGATGCCATAAGCGGTTCTGCTATGGTGATAAAAAAATCTATTTTTGACCAGTTAAATGGATTTGACGAATCATTTTTCATGTATGGAGAAGATTTAGATTTGTGCAAAAGAATCATACAATCTGGATTTGAAATCCATTTTACCCCAATCACTCAAATTATTCATTATGGCGGAGAGTCCGTACGCTCCGCAAAGTTTGACAGTATCAATGCTTTTTTTAATTCTATGACCCTCTTTTATAAGAAACATTTTTCGATTTCAACATCGATCATTTTATCTATATTCATTAGGGGAGGGATATGGATAAAAAAAACCAGTGCATTTCTGAAAGAATGGAAATCTCAAATCTTATCCTTTTTATTAGACGGTTTTATCATTATCGGAAGTTATGGATTCATAATTAACTTTGGTGTCCAAAATAACATATTAGTATTCCATGGATATGGAATCCTTTCATTTGGAATATTTTCCGTGTGGATATTTTCTGGTTATTTATTTTTTCTTTACGGAAAAAATATATTATCCTATTACCATGGATGTTATGCTGGAGTAACTGGATTTTTAATCATAAGTGCTTTTAATGGAATATTTTCTCCATTTGATGATTTGGGACATCGTATCAATTATGGATCCATAATGATTATGGTTTTTGTGCCGGGTTGGAGATTATTGGTGCACTATTTTTATCTCAGGTTTTATGGAAAACGAATTGGTGAAAAACATAATTTATTATTTACTCACAGGACACTTGTGCTGGGATTAGCATCCCAAGCAGATTCCGTGGTGCAAAAATTAAGACAAAAAATTGATTCGGGTATTGATATAATGGGTATTTGCAGTAAGAAATTATTTTCTAAAAATAAGAATTATTCTGTGCCCATTTTAGGTTCTGTAAATCGTATAAATGAAATTATAAATTCGTATAGAATTAAGGAATTAATTTTCTTATCTAAATCATTTTCTAATCACGAAATTATGAGTTTAATTGAACAAACAAAGCATTTGAAAGTATCTTATCGAATCGTTCCTCGAGAAACTGATATATTAATTGGTAAGGCATCTATTGATCACTTTGGGGATTTATCTTTAGTTTCCGTTGATATTGCTTATCATAAAAATTTAAATAAAATCCTAAAAAGAACCTTTGACATTGTATTCGCATTATTGGGTTTAGTTGGTTTAACTCCCATATTTTTATGGAAGCGCTTTACAGGTATGTCAATCAAAAAAGAGTCATTTTGGACAATCGAGCAATCAAAATTCACAGGTTATATATGTTCATCAACTCATTTAAACTACTCACTTTTATTGATTTCTGTCTTAAAAGGACACATGAGTTTTGTGGGAAATGCTTTAGTTCCTTGCAGTGAACCAAATCCCAACCTAAAAGGGAAACCCGGATTTACCGGAATAACCCAACTAAAAAATATTAAACCGGAAGATGATAGTTTTAGACAAGCTGAATATTACTATTTACAAAATCAAGGATTAATATTGGATATAGAATTAATCATCATGTCATATTTTTTAGGTCGGAAATGAGTTTTTATTTAGATTTTGAAGAACCTCTTCGTTTTATGGATGAAGCCATTACCGCATTGAAAACAGAATCAAATTTATCGGTTCAGCAACTAACAAAGCTGAATGAACTTGAAGAAAAAAAAGTAAAAGAAATACGATCTATTTTCTCAGGATTGTCAAATTGGCAAAAAGTCCAATTAGCTCGACATCCTCAAAGACCATACGCATTAGATTACATTAGACATTGGTGTCCAAAATTTTTTGAACTCTATGGAGATAGAAAATATCACAATGATTCTTCCATAATTTCGGGAATTGGTAAATTAGATTCTCAGTCTGTAGTCATTATTGCTCAACAAAAGGGTAGAAGCACCAAAGAAAATATTTATAGAAATTTTGGAATGATGCAACCAGAAGGTTATAGAAAAGCTATCAGAGTGATGAAATTAGCGGAAAAATTTGATTTACCTGTGATCTGTTTGATAGATACTCCGGGAGCATATCCTGGGATTGGAGCGGAGGAACGTGGACAAGGTGAAGCGATTGCCACCAATATAATGGAAATGTCAACCTTAGAAATTCCTATTATTTCCATTGTCATTGGTGAAGGTGCAAGTGGGGGTGCATTAGGTATTGGAATTTGCGATCAATTTTATATGTTGGAAAATACGTGGTTTTCGGTAATCAGTCCTGAAGGGTGTTCTTCAATATTATGGCATGACGCATCTCAAGCAGAATCAGCTGCTCAGGCTTTACAGTTGACGCCAGAACATTTATATGATGTGGGGATTTGTGATAAAATTATACCAGAACCGATGGGTGGTGCTCATAGGAATTGGGAAGAAACTTTTAACCATGTAAAAACTGAAATTATTAATTCAATGTCAGAATTAAGATCTGTCAGAGATGAAAATCACCTAGAAAGTCGGATAAAAAAATATAATTCGTTAATTAGCATGGAATAATAATTTTCATTTAAATTAGACATCGTTTTTCGTAAAATAGAATAAGTTTTTAGTATGGTTAATCAATTAATCACATTTTTTGGAGCTAATGCATGACATACGTTTCGTCTAAAATTACATCGTTTATAAAAAGGGGATTGTTCTTCTTTTTGTTTCCCATTTGTTTTTTATTGGCTGAGGAAGTCGCCTATAAAGAATTAGAATTGGAATTGGATTTAGAATCAAGGTTTCTCAGTCGGCTTGAGCGAATAGTCGGAGAGGAAAGGGTGATGCTCGAAGTTGACATCATACTTGAATACATTGAAATTAAATCTAATGAACCACAACTCTCCTTGAGACGTGTTTCGGGATTGCCACCCAGACCAGCGAAACTTCCGGGATTTGCAAGGATTAAGCAAGAGATTGCTGAAAAACTCAAGAAAGATAAAAAACTTGAGATGACTGGAATGACGGTTAAACTGATATTAGATAATAGTTTATCCAATAACATAATTGAAACATCAAAACAAGTTATTCTGGGGCATCCTGTTTTTAATTCAGTTGAAGGTGCAAATTTGACTGTTGAAACCGTTAAAATGGTTGTCGCCCCTGATATTTCCACCAGTTTAAAAGATGTTGCCGATGGAATGAATCGATCCATAAGTAGTCAACTCATGACAGATAGTCTCAGATTGGTGCAAGATGAGAAAAAATTTAATTTAGCATCTCAGGAAATGAAGATCACTGGGATAGCTATTGGTGCATTTGCATTAATTTTAATAATTGGAATTTACATTTTATTACGAGGCATAGATAAGATTGTCGGTCAGCAACAAAAGAGCAATGAATTATCCGTCAATCTAGCAACTCCCGCCACTCCAGCAGCACCAATTGTTGAACAAGACAAAGAGATGAATATTAGCATTAATCATCCAATCGAATTACTCCCTCCAGAGGAAAAAGAAGAAAAAGAAAAAGTTGCAAGACCCTATTCTCCGTTTGCATTTATGAGAAATCTATCCAACGAAGATATATCAAATTTATGTAAAGGTTCATCTGTAAAAACGATTGAAATATTAGCGAATTATTTGCCTCCAAATCGTACGGCTTGGCTTTTAAACCAATTGGATGATGAAACATTAAAACAAGTGTCAACCGATTTAGCAAGTGGGCAGGTGTGGCCAAAAGCATCTGTAGAATCCGTTAAAGAAGAATTATTGGAGAAATACAAACAAATGATTAATCCTGATGAAATTAAATCTGGAGGAGTCCATAATTATGCAACTTTGTTGACGTCATCTCCTCAAGTGAGTTCCTTGTCTGATCGGGTTTTAAATTTAATAGGGGAGGGCACCAATGGTGAACTACGAAAACAGGTATTTCCCTTTAAAGACATTATTGAGGTCAATTCAGATGATTTAAAATCTGTATTGACTAATGTTGATAGAGGAGATATTGCTTTCGCATTGCTTGAACAAGATGAAGAACTAGTTGAAAAGGTATTGGGTTCGATGCAACCGGATATGGCAAGAAGCATCAGTAAACGAATGAATTTATTGGAAAACATCGCTCCTGATGTTATCTATGCCGCCCAACGCAGAATCGTTGATGCGTTAAGACCTATTGTCATGGGGGACACAAATGAAAATGCGTAATTCATTTTCTAAAATTAATCTTTCATTAGTCATTGGTTTAATTTTTATTGGAATTACCTTATTCCAAGGATGTGGATCAAAACGCTATGGAATGGAACATGTGGACCCCGATACATTCGAGAGTTTGTCTGAAATGGGTGCCTATTATGATTGGTGGTTAAAGAATTTAAAAGAACAAAGAGAGGAACAATTAGCAGAGGCAAAAGAATCGCTTGAAGATGAGCTAAATAAGGAAGGAAAAGTAGCGAAAAAGAAATCAAAACAAATTTTGAAACACCGTGAAAAAATATTAACTGAATTTGAAGAGGACATCGGTGATTGGAAAATGAATCGAGCTATAAGGAAAAAACTTATTCAGCTGGGTTTGGAAGCACTAAAAAAAGATTATGATACTCAGATAATGGAACACGATAAAAAATTGAAAGAAGGATTGACAGGCGAAACAGAACGCATTAAAAATAGTTATAAAGATCAATACTTTGCCGAAGAAGCACAAATGATTTCCAGACTAGAAAAAGCCAGAAATCTCATTTATGATCAAAAAGATAGAATTTCAAGCAAAGGTGAAACTACTATGTTGAGTGCACAAATTCAGATTCAGAAAAGAGATATCGCTCAAGTTGAAAGAGAAACCAATGCATTACAAAGTGAAATAGTTGGGTATGAAAATAGAGGTCAATTGACAGAAACTAGTGCTCTTTCTGCTTTTGATTATATCAATTTATCCGCAGAATATTTTTATGCAAATGAATACTATGAAGCAATGGTTGCTTGTAAAATGGCACTAGAAATTGAGCCCAATATGTATGTTGCGTTGGCACAATTAGGATCAATTTATTACATGATGGAATATTATGAAGATGCAGTAACTATTTATGAACAAGCATTAGAAATCAATCCTGAAGCTTTAGATATTCAGGTGATTTTAGCAGATTTAAAAATTAGAAATAATTAGAGAAGAAAATGAAATACATACACATAATTTTATTCACTTTCTGTTTTTCTCTCATTTCTGAATTCATACTGGGACAAACCAGTGAAGAATCTTCTGAGTCTTCTTCACAAATTGTAAAACCAAAAAAGAAGAAAAAACTGAGAAAGAAAAGAAGAAAAACTCCTCGAATTATTCTAAAAAAATTCTCAAGAGATAGTCTAAATATTGAGCAGGGCTATAAAAAAGAATTATTAAAAATTAAACGATCCAGAATACAAGGAATTAGGGATGCACGAAAAGGATACACCCCTGAAGTAAAAGCTGAAATCGAACGAGATAATAATGTATTGGAAACATTGGTGAGGGATAGTGAACGATTAGTAAAAATTCTGAAAGTAAATATTAAATCCCTTGAATCGGGATTGAGCTTCTTGGGTGAAGGACAAAAAGTACAAAAAGCTGAAATATACGATGAGATTGCTCAATATGAGTTTGATATACAAATGTTAGATACTACCGGAAAAATAATTACCAGAGGAATTGCTTTGGATTCTACCCTAACAAAAAAAGTGATGAAGTCACGATTTTTAACTCTTGAGATTATGGAAAAACATAACGAGCTTTATACCGAAACCGTGTATAATAAAAGAATTGATATTCTAGATAATAAGTTTCGTGAACGAATGAGAAATACTGAAGAAAAAGTAAATTTTATTTTAAGGGATGTTCACAAACGTGAATTGAATAGAATTAGCGAAATGAAGGATAGGTACGAACTTCAAATTAACCCGTTGGAAATGGAAGCACAAATTCTTCAAGATAGTTTAGATATTTTAGCCATCCAAGCTCTAACTGGAGACAAAACTTTGGATAGCCTATATCTAAGAAGAAAAGAAGTGGAAAGAGAAAATAGTGATTTAAGCGACAATTTAGATAATCTCAAAAAAGGGATAGGTGGAGCAACCTTTAATTTCGTTACCTTATTATTGCAACAAGCAGAGGAAGCCTTGGAATCCAATGATATGGAAGCTGCGGAACAAAAATGTTTAACCGCCATTTCTCTGGCTCCAAAATATCCTAATAGCCATGTTAGGTTAGGTTCAATTTATTTTGTAATGGGTGATAATGAGAAAGCAAAACATGCGTGGGAAGAAGCGTTATCATTGCAACCAGAAAATTCTGATTTGAAAAAATTTATGTTTGTACATGGATTGTACTAATCTGAATCCATAAATTTATATTTTAGTTTTAAATTTAAAATCTCACCTACTTTGGTGGGATTTTTATTTTTAGTTTGATAGAATGATGCTTCTTTTTGGATATCAAATATTTACCTTTGAAGAAATTCTTATTTTTGATTGAATCGGTAATCCATAAAACCAATTTAGTTAACAACCGAAAAATGAATTGGAAATAATAAATTGTAGTTCGATAACTGTTTCCACAGGTATGACAGGATCATTCATCTTTAATCCACTTTGCAACATCCTCTCCAATAGCAATGGATGCCGTAAGTCCAGGACTTTCAATTCCGATAAGGTTTATAAAACCGGGGAAACCTTTGTTAATTTCGTGGTTAATATAAAAATCTGAATAAGGATTTTCCGGTGTACCTATTTTTGGCCTGATTCCGGAATAATCAGGAGTTAAGTCGGATAACTCCAATTCGTTTATGTATGTTTTGCCTTCTTTAAAAAAAGAATTAATTAGATATGGATTCACAATATAATCTTCGATTTTTTCATTTAACCATTCTGCACTAGGACCAAGTTTTATTCTTCCGTCTTTATCAAAACTAACATGAATTCCTAATGATCCTTTTGATTTATCCGGAAGGGGGTAGATTAGATGATTGAATGCATTTTTCCATTTGGAAGAGAGGGTGAAATAACAACCTTTTGAATAAGTGAGCGTTGGAAAAACCGTTTCATTCATCATTTCTGCGATGATATCACTTTGAAGTCCTCCAGAATTTATTACCCAATTGGACGTTACGGTTTCGGTTTCCCCTTGAGGATTTCGAAGATGGACTGTGTACATATCATTTGAATAGTCACAGTCTATTACCTCCGTTTTGAATAGGTAATCATGATTCATTTTTACTGAATTATTATAAAACGATGACATAAGTTCATGTGCCGATAGGATTCCCGTACATCCTACAAACAATGCAGAATCGGCGGAAATAATTGGCTCTAATTTTCTTATTTCATTTTTTTTGAGTAACTTCATTTCCGGGACTCCATTTTCTAATCCGTTTTCATACAGTTTTTTCAATTCATTGAATTGGTTTTCCTGTCCTATGATCAGTTTTCCACATTGAGTATGCCAAACATTATTTCTCTTACAGTATTCATAAAGTTTTTCCCTGCCTCTAATGCAGTATTTTGCTTTCATTGAATTGGGTGGGTAGTAAACTCCAGAATGTATTACTTCACTGTTTCGTGAGGAAATACCCCGCCCAAAAGTTTCTTCTCTTTCAATGACAAGCACAGAATCTATTTTAATATTGGCAAGACTTCGAGCTATAGACAATCCAACAACACCCGTACCAATAATGACAATATGGTAATCCGAAAATGGGTTCATAGCAGAGTTTATGTTTATTTTCTCACAGAAATTAAAAGTATTATCCCGCCGATAAGAAATAAAACGTTTCCCATCCAAGCAGAAATAAATGGACTGAATACAGCTTTTAATCCCATAGATTGCCCAAATTTAATAAAAGCATAGTAAGAGAAAATGACAAAGATACTCAAGCCTGCTCCTAATGATAATCCACCTTGTGGGTTTATGACGGCTAATGAGACACCGAACAACATGACAATTATGGAGGTGAATGCGAAGGATAATTTGAATTGTCTGGCAACCTCCCAACGAACGGTATTTACCCCATTTTCTTTCAGCGTTTTAATTCGTGAGTTTAGCTCATAAATGTTTAAATCTTCAGGAGATTTATACTTTTGAATAATATCTTTAGGTGTAAAGGTTAAATTGATTAAAGTATCCTCTGATGAAATCACAACGTTCGATTCCATTCCAATCTCATCAAAATTTCGAATGGAATAATTTTTCAGATTCCACATGGATAACGAATCAACCCAATTCATTTTTTTACTGTCAATTCTTTGATTAATATACCCATTTTTCAAAGTGATTAATGCAATTTTTTCTGCTGATTTATTCCACTTTCGGTATTTAGAAATGGATAAGTGAAGTTTTTTTTCTTTTTGAAAAAATAAATCCTTCAATATAGTACGATTATTTTTTGCCTTTACTGCCTTCCGTTTCATATAATTATTTTTTAATTCCGTTTTCTTTTCATTTCCCCAACTCACTAAGGAATTATCAAGATAAAATGAACTGACACTAACAGAGGAACTAACAATTAAAAAGGGTAGGACTACTCGATAAAGACTGATTCCAGAGGCTTTCATCGCAGTCCATTCGTTGTGTTTAACCAAAAGTCCCATGCTAAATACTGTAGCAATTAATACTGCCATGGGTAAGCCAATATTGATGAACCAAGGTAATGTATACACATAAAAAAGAAATACAATTTTCAAAGGAACTTGATTATCAATAAATTTATCCAGATTCTCAAAAACATCTACGATGACAAATATGATTTGAAATCCAATCAGGATCAATGTTAATAATGTCAAAAAATGGCGAACGATATATAGGTCAAGTTTTTTCATTGTTCATAAAATATAACGCAAGAATTTCCGTAATTTGTACCTATAATGAAACAGAATTGGTAAATAATTAAACCTTATATTCTCATGATTGAACAGCTAGATAAAATCATGGCATCCTTCACCGAAATTATGTGGAGTATGCCGTTAGTTATTGCTATTATCTCTGCGGGAATTTATTTTACGTTTTATAGCAAACTGGTACCATTCCGTTATCTTGGGCATGCAGTGGACATACTTAGGGGAAACTATGACTCTGAAAATGATCCTGGTCAAATAACCCATTTTGAAGCCTTATCCAGTGCGTTAGCAAGTACGGTAGGTATGGGAAATATTGCAGGGGTTGCCATCGCCATTCACACAGGAGGACCCGGAGTGGTATTTTGGTTATGGGTAAGTGCAATTCTTGGAATGGGAACTAAATTTTTTACATGTACTCTTTCAATTTTATTCAGAGGTAAAGATGATCAAGGGAGAATTCAAGGTGGTCCTATGTATTTTATTGAATCAGGATTAGGTAAAAAATTTAAACCATTGGCACTTTTTTTTAGTGTAGCAGGGATGTTTGGGTGTCTTACATTTTTTCAAGCAAATCAATTAGCCCAAATCATTAGAGATTTTATTTACCAACCTTTGAATGTGTTTCAAAATTCCCAGATGACCGGGGATGGAATTACTGGAATTATAGTTGCAGTCATCGTTGGAATTGTGATCTTTGGCGGAATTAAAAGAATTGCAAAAGTCGCTTCCAAACTTGTGCCATTCATGGTGGGCATCTATTTTATAGCTGCCTTAATTATTCTAGGAAAAAATATAACAGAAATTCCTCAACTATTTTTTTTAATCTTAAAGGATGCGTTTACAGGTGATGCTGTACTTGGAGGTGCGTTGGGAACATTAATTATTACTGGGGTAAAACGTGGTGTATTTTCAAATGAGGCAGGAACAGGAACCGAAGCTATGGCACATGGAGCTGCAAAAACAGATGAACCAATTAGAGAAGGATTGGTTGCAATGTTAGGTCCGTTTATTGACACGATAATTGTTTGTTCAGTAACAGCATTCGTCATTTTAATATCTGGACTATATGAATCAGAAGACACAGGGGTCACATTAACAGCAATGGCATTTGAAAAAGAATTGGGGATTGTAGGAAAAATATTTTTGATTATTGCTGTTTTAAATTTTAGCCTTACCACAATGTTCGGGTACTCATATTATGGTAGAAAATGTGCAGGATATATTTTTGGTACTCCGAGTAAGACTATTTATAACTGTTTTTATATTTGTATGATCGTTGTTGCTTCCGTTGTTTCCCTGGATATTGCAATCAATTTTGTAGATGGAATGTTCGCATTGATGGTCATTCCCACTTTGGTTTCGACTATCTTATTATCACCAAAAGTTATGTCAGAAGCGAAACGATATTTTTCACAGTTTAATTAATAGTTTCCCCACCCAATAATACCCAATCTTCTTGAACCTTTAATGATTTTAATGTCACCAAATCCTCATATTCATTAATAACTTTTTGAGATTGGGAAATTTGAATGCCTGATAATATTAAAAATCCATTTTTTGATACATGGCTGGTTAATGTATGTTTCAACTGAATAAGAGTATTCGCTAATATATTTGCAATGACAATGTCAAATGTTTCATGGATTGCGTGATGGGGAAATCTAATATCCAGTTTAGAATTATTTCGAATTGAGTTTTCCTTGGCGATACAAAGTGCATTTTTATCTATATCCACGGCTGATACAGTTTCAACACCAAATTTATATGCTGCAATTCCGAGAATTCCCGTCCCACTACCGTAGTCCAATAAACTGGAATAATGACTGGCATATTTTGTAATCCAATCCAAACAAAGTTGGGTTGTAGGGTGGGTTCCGGTTCCAAATGCCATGCCGGGATCAAGTATAATATTGATTGATTGTTTATCTGTGACTTTTTCCCAAGAAGGACAAATCCATAATGAATTGTTTATTTTAATTGGAAGATGAAGTTTTTGAGTATGACTTACCCAATCCGTATCCTCGAACGAGTGTAATTTAAAATTTTCAATTGGTTTCAACCCAAATGCTGCACAAAGGTCTTTTAAAAATACCTTAATATCTACGTTTGAGTTAAGTGTAATCGTAACACCAATTTCTTGGTGATCTGTAATTGATGTTAAATCCTCTCCATCCTCATTTGGTATGAAATGTATCCATACGGAATTTGCTCCCTTTTCTAAAGCCAACTCAGACAATAATTCAAAACACTCTTTGGGTATCTTCAGAGTGAGGTTCATCCATTTTTGGGGTGGAATTTGATTCATTTTAAGTAAAACACATTTATTATTCTACTCATTTTACTTTAAATTTGTCTATTAATTGAACAAAAAAATGAAATCTCGGTCCGACCTAAAAACGGAAAAACAAAACCCAAAAACAACCGAACTTGATGTTCAATCAACCAACAAAATATTAAGATTAATAAATAATGAGGATCAAACAGTTGCCCTAGCAGTGAAAGATGCCATTCCATCCATTAATGAAACAGTATCCATTTGTGTGACAGCTTTAAAAAGTGGACATAGAATATTTTATATCGGAGCAGGAACCAGCGGACGATTAGGTGTTTTAGACGCATCCGAAATTCCTCCAACCTTTTCTGGATCACCTGAGTGGTTTACTGGAATTATTGCCGGTGGAGAAAGAGCATTGAAACAATCTATTGAAGGTGCGGAAGATATACCTGAAAATGGTAGAGAAGACATAAAAAATGCACAGGTAGAACGAGGCGATGTGGTTATTGGAATCAGTACGAGCGGTGCTGCTTCTTATGTTCGGTCAGCCTTGGAGTACGCTCATCAGATAGGGGCAAAAACCAGTTATATAATTTGCAATTCTGCTCCATATTATCCAGTTTTGGTTGATTCTGAAATCAAGGTGGATACAGGTGAAGAAGTTGTAACTGGTTCTACTCGTATGAAGGCAGGAACTGCAACTAAGATGGTTTTAAATATGATTTCAACCACAACGATGATCAAATTGGGAAAAGTCTATAAAAACCTCATGGTTGATCTAATGACTGTGAACAAAAAATTGGTTGACAGAGGCATTAGAATTATTATTCAGATAACAGACACAGATTACGAAAATGCTAAGTATATGTTACTAAAATCGGAAAACTCTGTAAAAAAAGCAATCATTATGATTCAAAATAACTGCTCTAAAATTGAAGCAGAAAAAATACTGCATAATGCAGATGGTTTTTTAAGAAAATGCATTAAAGAAAACTAAGACTTCATTCAAATCATACTTAAATTTCACGACATTTTACTATTTAATTTTATATATTAACCCTCTGATTCATGAAAATTAATCCATATATTTTTAGAGAATATGACATCCGTGGAAATGTTGCCGCAGATTTTCCTCCAGATATAGTTGAATTTCTTGGCAAAGGATTTGGCACATATTTACGCAGAAACGGTGGTAGAGAAATTACACTCAGCGGAGACGTTCGTTTATCTACTCCTGATTTAATCGAACATTTTAAAAGGGGAGTTTTGTCCACGGGCATTGATGTTATAAAACTCGGATTACTACCCACTCCTGTCAATTATTATAGTATGTTCAAATTAGGAGTAGGGGGGGCGGTTCAAATAACGGGAAGTCATAATCCACCTGAATTCAATGGGTTTAAAATATCCATGTTTAAAAAACCCGTATTCGGAAAAGCCATTCAGGATATTAAGACATTGATCGATAATGGTGATTTTGATGAAGGAGAAGGAAGTGAAGCCCCATACAATATTCGCAATGAGTATTTTGAAATGGTCAAGGAAAAAATTTCAATTGACCGTCCAATGAAAGTTGTGATGGATTCCGCCAATGCTGCAGGTGGATTAATCGCACCTAAATTATTCAATGCTTTAGGTGTGGAACTCACGGAGTTATTTTGTGATGTGGATGGAACATTTCCAAATCATCATCCCGACCCGACTGTGGAAGAAAATTTAGAAGAGTTAATTTCAGAAATGAAAACTGGAAATTATGATGTTGGGATAGCCTTTGATGGTGATGCAGACAGATTAGGTGTAGTAGATGATAAAGGGGAGATATTGTGGGCAGATCAATTAATGACATTATTTTTACCCGAAATTGTGGAAAAAGGTGATGAAATTTTATTTGATGTGAAATGTTCTCAAGCGTTGGAAGATATGATTTTAAAATTTGGTGGTACACCGGTCATGTGGAATACAGGACACTCTTTAATTAAGCAAAAAATGACCGATTTAAAATGCAAATTTGGTGGTGAAATGAGTGGACATATATTTTTTGCTGACGATTATTTTGGTTTTGATGACGCAATTTATGTTGCTGCGAGGTTGATACAAACATTATCTCGAACTCAAAAACCGCTTTCTGAATTAAGGTTAGAAATTCCAAAATATATCTCTACACCTGAATTAAGACTTGATTGTAATTCAGATGAAGAAAAATTTGAAATAGCACAAAAAGCCAAAGCGTATTTTTCTAAACAATATGAATGCAGTACGATTGACGGAGTTCGTATAAAATTTGGTGATGGTTGGGGATTAGTCAGAGCGTCAAATACTCAACCGGTCATCGTCTGCAGATTTGAAGCAAAAACTGAGGTTCGTATGTTAGAAATAAAAAATATCGTCATGACCAAATTAAATACCTTTGGCATCATAAAATCCACAAGTGGACACTGATATAAATCAATCCTATTTAAATCAGTTAAGGAGGGAAATAAATAAAGCATTGATATCTCTTCCATTACCCAAACGTCCATCCTACCTTTATGACCCTTTAACTTATGTGTTTTCGGGAAAAGGAAAGCGATTACGTCCCATCCTACTTCACATAACCGGGGAAGCTTTTGAAGCTTCAACGCATGATCTTCATTATGCAGGAATAGCGGTAGAATTACTTCATAATTTTACTCTCGTTCATGATGATATCATGGATCAAGATGACCTTCGACACGGTAAATACACCATCCATAAAAAATGGGATGAATCCACAGCAATTCTTGCGGGAGATGGAATTTATGTTTTATCCCTAAGTTTAATTTCTAAAGTAAAATCTCATCCCCTGAAGGTAGTGAAAACATTTAATGAAGCCGCATTAAATGTGTGTGAGGGGCAAGCATACGATAAACAATATGAGTTTATGGACAATATTACTGTTGACGAATATCTTGTGATGGTCGAGAAAAAAACCGGCGACTTAATTGGTCTTTGCACTGAATTGGGAGGAATTTTAGGAAACCAACCTAACCAGATTATAAGAGCTTTGAAAAAATTTGGGACACTATTGGGAACTGCATTTCAAATTCAGGATGATTTATTGGAAATTACCGCAAATGAGGACGACATGGGTAAAAGTTTAGGAAGTGATTTGACCAATGGGAAACAAACTATATTATCCATTTTAGCTCGACAAAAAAATGCTTTGGAGTGGAAAAAATTAAACTCAATTATGGGAAATATTTCAGATAGTATTAAGGAACAAAAACAGTTTTTTAAAACAAATGGAATTTTTGAGGAAGTGGAAAATATGATTCGATCATTTATTAATAATGCAAAGGAAACACTTAATTCAATTCCCGATCCATGTCGAACAAAACTAAACCAATTCACAAAATTAATATTAGAAAGAGATCATTAGTTATGTATAGAAAAAGCCTTGATCCCGAAAATATGTATAATGCTATTTACAGTTTTCCAAATCAAATGGAAAAGGCAATTTTCATTGGAAATAATATTGTGTTATCTAGGGGATATTATGAATGTAAAAATATTGTGGTTGCAGGAATGGGTGGCTCAGCTGTCGGGGGAGATTTGTTATCATTAATTTTTAACAATTATTTATCGATACCCTTGGTGGTTTCACGAAATTATGATCTCCCAAATTGGGTGGACGAACATACATTGGTCATTTGTTCTTCTTATTCAGGAAACACAGAAGAAACACTATCTGCATTTCGTATTGCACATTCTAAAAATGCACGAATTATTGGAATAACAACAGGAGGAAAATTATCATCTCTACTTAAAGAAAATCAATATGACGAAATTAATATCCCTGATGGTTTTCAACCCAGAGCGGCAGTGGGATTTTCTTTAATTCCAATGCTCTATCTCCTAAAAAATATTTTAAAACTAAACATTGATTTAGATGCGATTCTTACCTATTCAAAAAACTCACTATTGAATGTCAGAAATTTATATTCGCAAGAAATTCCTGAAAATCCAGTTTATACATTGGCAAAACAAATTTTCAAAAAATGTATTATAATTTATAGTGAAACTGGGAAAACAGATAAACTTGCAGTCAGACTTAAAGGTCAATTTTGTGAAAACAGCAAAATGTTAGCATTTGTCAATGAACTACCGGAAATGAATCATAATGAAATAGTAGGATGGGAAAACAATGAATCCATTTTTAAGAAGTTTTGCATTCTCTGGATTATAGACAAGGATGGTCATAATAAAAATCAAAAAAGGATGACCATTTCTCAATCTATTTTACAAGAATTACCAGTTCAACAATTTAAAATTATTCTGGAGGGAAAATCGGAGATCGAAAAAATTATTCACAATATCTTTTTTGGAGATTGGTTAAGTTATTGGTGTGCGATTCTTCACAAAACAAATCCCACCCCCGTTCAGAAAATTCACTACCTAAAACAGGCTCTTGATTAAGATTATTTTCAAACTAATTTAATGAAAATGATTGATAAAGGGGTACTTCATCTTTAACTTTTGTCATGATTCCAGTTAAAGTTTCTAAAATTACCTTCCACCACTCCAGTCGGAGTTATGCTGTGTTGTTACAAGAAATATCAGGTGAACGATCACTTCCGGTTATGGTCGGGGCGTGCGAGGCTCATTCTATTGCACTGGCTCTTGAATATACTGAACCACCTAGACCCATGACTCATGACCTCATCAAGGCAATGATTACAGAAACTAAGGGTAAAATTAATTCTGTCCAAATTACTGATTTGATCGATGGGGTATTTTATGCCAGAATAGAAATGCAGGGGAATGAATTTGGATTGCTAAATTTAGATTCCCGTCCTAGTGATGCTATAGCTATTGCTCTAAGAACTGAATCTCCCATTTTCGTAGATGAAACGGTGATGGACGAAACCGCCCAATTTGAAGAAAACGAAAATATTAGTTCGGATGTAAATGAAATTGGCGAACGAAAAGAAGAATTAGAAACTAAATTGAAAAAAGCAGTTGAACTGGAAAAATATGAAGAAGCTGCTGCTATTCGTGATCAACTCAAGAATTACGATTAGCCATTAATCTGTAAGTAATCCCAATGCGTTTTCGGCTGCCTTTTGTTCAGCCGTTTTTTTGTTGGATCCCATCCCTGGAGGAAAGGTTCTTCCGTTTATTTTGACTTTCACTTCAAATAATTTTTGGTGGTCTGGACCCGAGACATTTGAAATCAAAAATTCCGGAGATTCCAAAGAATCTGAGTGGCAATATTCAATGAGTTTGCCTTTATAATTTATGGTGGTCCAAGCTTGTTCACGATGAGTCCAAATTGTATCATGAATAATGCGTCTGCAAGGTTTAAGTCCACCATCTAAGTAAATGCCCCCGATCATGGCTTCATACATATTTGCAGATTGCCGAATAGCGATTTTTTCATTTGATAAATCTACGGTTGAATCAATGGATAGATATGGGAGCAAGTTTAATAAATTTGCCATAGAACCTAAAAATTTTGTCTGCACCAGTTCGGATCGTCTTTGAGTGAGAAACCCTTCATCAGCAAAGGGAAATTCTTTCATGAGATACTTACTGATGACGATATCAATCACTGCATCTCCTAAAAACTCAAGTCGTTCATAATTTTCTCGAGGGTTCGTGAGACGTGAACGATGGGTTAATGCCTGAGTGAAATAATTTTTATTTTTAAATTTATATTTTAGTGATTTTTCTAACGGATGAGAGGTAAAATTTTTGAAAAAGAAAAAAAACAGTTGTTTAACTGTCATTAATTATGGTTCCATGGCTTAAAAGAAAGCACTGCATTATGCCCACCAAATCCAAAGGAATTAGATAATATTCCGGTTATTTTAAGAGATTCGGAATGATTAGGAACATAGTCTAAATCACATTCTGGATCAGGAGTGGTATAATTGATTGTCGGTGGAATTCGATGGTTAGCAATGGCTTGAACACAAGCAATGGCTTCAATAGCGCCACTTGCCCCCAACAGATGACCTGTCATTGACTTCGTGGAACTCACTTTCAAAGATTGAGCATGATCTCCAAATAATGATCGAATAGCAGCGGATTCATTTTTATCATTGTAATAAGTAGAGGTTCCGTGGGCATTGATATAATTGATGTCTTCTTTATTTAAGTTTCCATCAATCATAGCCAGATTCATAGCATTGACAGCCCCTATTCCACCTTTAATTGGTTGTGTAACATGAAACGCATCATCCGTTGATCCATAACCTGCAAGTTCAGCGAGAATGACTGCGTTTCGATTTTTGGCATGTTCTTCTGTTTCCAATACAAGAATTCCTGCCCCTTCACCCATAACAAATCCACTTCGATTTAAATCAAAAGGACGACTGGCTTCAACAGGCACATCGTTTTGAGATGTAAGAGCTTTCATGTTTGCAAATCCTGCCATGGGCAGGGGAGCAACACTGGCTTCCGATCCACCGGAAATCACCACATCTGCATCACCGTATCTCAATAATCTCAATCCATAACCAATAGCATCGTTTGCAGATGCACAGGCAGACGTTATAGTTTGATTTGGACCTTGGAATCCGTTTTTTATTGAAATTTGACCCGCAGCAATATTTGCAATCATTTTTGGAACGAAATGAGGAGAAACCCGTTTTGGACCTCTGGAAACAAGTTTTGAATGTTGTTCTTCCAAAGTTTGGATTCCCCCTACACCAGTACCTAAAATAACACCAATTCTATCTTTTTGAATTGTGTTTAAATCGATTCCTGAATGTTGAATAGCTTCTTGAGACGCAATTAAAGATAGAATTGTGAAACGATCTAACTTTCGAATTTCCCGTCGGTCGATAAATTTTTCAGGGTCAAACTCTGGACATTCTCCCGCGATTGTAATGGGAAAATTAGAAATATCAAATCCACGAATGGTATCAATACCTGATGTACCTGAGCACAATGCATCCCAAAAAGAGGGCACGGTGAGACCATTGGGTGCTAACACACCCAATCCAGTTACAACTATTTTCATAACGGAATTGAATTAATCAAATTTACATTCCATCAATATAATTTACTGCTGCAGCTACCGTAGTTATTTTTTCAGCATCATCGTCGGGAATTTCAATTCCAAACTCTTCTTCTAATTCCATGATGAGTTCCACTGTATCCAATGAATCTGCACCAAGATCATCTACGAAAGATGCTTCCATCGTTACTTGAGAATCTTCAACTCCCAATTTATCTAAAACGACATCTTTTACCTTTTCAAACGTTGACATTTCAACTCCTTATTTGTTAATTCATGACCATACCGCCATCAACGGTAATTGTTTGTCCCGTAATGTATCCAGATTCATTTGACGCTAAAAATAAAGCCAATGAGGCTACATCCTCTGGGGTTCCAAATCTTCCCATTGGGATAGAATTTTTCATCTGAGATTTTACCTTTTCAGATAAAATATCAGTCATATCGGTTTGAATATATCCGGGAGCGATACAATTAACCGTTATATTCCGTTTTGCCAATTCACGAGCGGACGTTTTCGTCAATCCCATGAGTCCGGCTTTGGAGGCAACATAGTTTGCTTGTCCAGGATTTCCCATAATTCCCACCACGGATCCAATATTTATGATGCGACCAAATTTTTGTCTGAGCATAGGTTTGATAATATGTCGAGTGCAATTAAAGGCACCCTTCAAGTTTACGTTCATTACATCATCCCACTGTTCTTCCGTCATGCGTGCCAATAACGTATCCTTAGTCACACCAGCATTATTGACTAGAATATCAATTCGACCCATAGTCTTCCAAACTTCTTCAATCATATTATTGACACTTTCACCGTCAGAAATATCACAGGAATATCCTCTAATCCCTTGTTGAATTTGAGAGGTATCACGACTTACACCCATAACGGTAATTCCAGCATCTTTGAAGGCTGAAGCAATACATTTCCCGATTCCTCTCGAGGCACCGGTAATGACAGCAGTTTTATTCTTTAGATTAAACATGAATCCAATTTGGTTAGATCCCCAATAGACTGTGACAAAACGGATTTATCAATTCGACGGTTCAATCCGCAAAGAACTTTTCCCGGACCCACTTCAATAAAATGGGTTACATGGTTTGAAATCATATTTTTAATGGAGTTTGACCATAAAACCGGATGATCTAATTGTTGCAAAAGTTTCGATTTAATATAGTCTTTATGGGTTGTTGATTGAGCTGTAACATTTAAAAATATGGGTATATCTGCCTCCATAATTTCACTGGAATTTAGTGTTTGTGCAAAGCGTTGTTTTGCTGGTAGCATCAACGCAGAATGGAAAGCACCACTAACATTTAATTCAATGGTCAATTTTGCACCGGCTTTTTTTGCCAGTTTCATACAGGATCGAACGGTTTGGATGTCTCCAGAAATGACAACCTGTCCTGGTGCATTAAAATTTGCAGGAGTTACTACCGTACCATTTTCTCTGCCTTGGTCACAAATTGAAGTAATAGTTTCATCCGTTAGTCCCACGATTGCCGCCATGGTTCCGGGTAGAGTTTTTCCAGCTTCGAACATGGCATTTGCTCGACTTTTTACTAACTTAAGACCCGTTTCAAAATCGATTGAATTTGCAACCGTCAAAGCAGAAAATTCACCAAGACTATGTCCAGCCACATAATCGGGTTTAATTCCTTTTTCCAAAAGTAGTTTCCCCAAAATTACGCTGACAACATAGAGGGCAGGCTGAGTAAACTTTGTTTCTCTCAATGTTTCTTCTGGACCTTGGAAAATAATTGATGTTAACTCACATTGCATAATTTCATTGGCTTTCAGAAAATATGATTTTCCAAGTTCAGTGTTTTCAAATAAATCCTTGCCCATACCAACTATTTGAGATCCTTGTCCCGGGAAAATAAAGGCAGTTTTCAATCTAATTTCCCCACCGAATTAACATACTTCCCCAAGTAAATCCACCCCCAAATGCAGCTAAAAGCACAAGGTCATCTGACTGAATTCGACCTTGTTCATCCGCTTCGTCCAGCCCAATGGGAATGGTGCCGGCAGTTGTATTGCCGTAATTTTGGATATTGACCAACACTTGATCCTCGTGCAAATTACAGCGAATTCGAGATGCATCAATAATTCGTTTATTCGCCTGATGAGGGATAAATAATTTTAAATCACTTCCGTTAATTCCATTTTTTTTCATGATTTCTGCACTAATATCTGCCATATTTCTAACTGCAAATCTATAAACTGATTTCCCATCCTGTGTAACAAAATGTTCATGGTTTGCAACGGTCTCCTCGGATGTTGGATTTCGACTACCACCGGCAGGTACATTTAAATAATCACTTCCATTTCCATCCAAATGAAGAATGGAATCCAAAATTCCTCGGTTTCCCGTTGAAGGTTCCAGAAGGACTCCTCCGCCACCATCGCCAAAAATGATACAAGTATTTCGATCTGTGTAGTCGATGATGGAACTCATGGTATCCGCTCCAATGACCATAACCGTTTTATATTTATTGGATTCAACCAATTTTGCTCCGGTTTCTAAGGCGAAGATAAACCCTGTGCAAGCACCCATCAAATCAAATCCCCATGCATTTGTTGCTCCGATATTTTTCTGAACCAGTGCTGCCGTCGCAACTACAGGCATATCCGGCGTGCAAGTCGCAATGATGATAACATCAATTTCCTTGGCGGATTTCCCTGATTTTTCCAGTAATGAAAATCCAATTTTGGAAGCCATATCGGACGTTGCTTCGTCCTTTGCAACGATTCTTCGCTCTTTTATTCCCGTTCTCGATTGAATCCAATTATCAGATGTATCCACCATGTTCTCAAGGTCGACATTTGAAAGAACTTTATTGGGTAAGTATCTTGCAGTTGTAGTAATGGTTGCGTTCAATTTTTTTCCGCCATAAACTTATGAATGGTTTGTTGTGTATTATAAACCAAATTTTCCTCTATACATTTTTTTGCAACAAAAATGGAGTTTGTGATGGATTTTGTTCCGGCACTTCCATGTGCAATAATACAGACACCGTTTAACCCTAATAAGGGAGTACCTCCATGTTCCTCATAATCGTACTGTTTTTTTAGAGATTTAAATACAGGTCTCATAAGAAATGCCCCCACTTTATAGGATAACTTATGTTCAATTCGTCTATAAATCTCTTCGCTAAAAATATTAATCCAACTTTCAGCAAATTTCAATACGGTGTTTCCGACGAATCCATCACATACCAAAACTCGAGCTTCACTAGTTAATAAATGCCTTCCCTCTACATTGCCAATAAAAGTGGGTAAATTTTCTTTAAGTAATTGATAGGTTTCTTGGTATAACTCATTACCTTTTGTAGGTTCTTCGCCAATATTCACTAGTCCAATTTTTGGAGATTTAGATCCTTCAATATGTTCCAAATAATAGGAAGCCATGAGAGCAAATTGTAACATATGAAATGGGTTAACCTCCGGATTAGCACCAACATCACATAAGATTTTACCGCCAATGTTTGTAGGGATATATGCACTTAAAGCAGGTCTTCGGACACCTTTAATTCTACCCAATAATAAGAGAGCAGTTGCTAGAACCGCTCCTGTACTTCCAGCACTTATAAATGCATCCGCTTTCCCTTCTTTCACAAGTTTAAGTCCTTTTACGACAGAAGATTCCGGTTTGGTTTTAATAATGCGAGAAGCTCGATCGTTCATGTGAATAGTATCCGGTGCATGACAGACAACTATATTTCCCGGTAGCTTTCCTTGAAAAAACGAATGAATGACTGCCTCATCTCCAACAAGAGTTATGTTTAGTTTTTTGGCTAGTTGTGATTGAGCTTCCAATGCGCCTTGCAAACAGACTGTCGGAGCTTCATCACCACCCATTATATCAAGGGCAAGGTTCAATTTTTATGTCTATTCGGTAGGTGAGATAACAGGTCTTCCTCTATAATATCCGCAATTAGGACATGCACGATGAGGGAGTTTTGTAGAACTGCACTGTGGACAATTAGAGTAATGAACCGGAGTTGCATTATAATGGGTTCGTCTTTTTCTGCCTCGTGCTTTTCCCTGTCTTCTTTTTGGTAATGCCATAAAAAGTTCCTTTGTTTAATGTTGAATTAAATGATTTATATTTTTAAAAGGAGTAGATTTTTGAGTAGCGGCACAACCACAAGAATTTTGATTTAGATTGAGTCCGCATGTTGAACATAGTCCTTTACAATTTTGGTTACATAAATTTTTTATAGATTTGGATAATTGAATTAGTTCTTTCAAATAGTTTGATAAATCAATTTCACTCATTTCCTCTGTAAAGAGAATTAAATCCTTATGTTCATGATTATTATATTCAGTTGTCTGAGCTAACATTAACTGTATGGGAATCTTTTGAGAATGGTCATAATGATTCAAACATCGGTCACAAATTGAGATATAGTTTATTAATTGGTGACCCTGAAGTTTAAATCCGGGATAATTCGGTTTACATGAAAGGATGCATTCAACTTTTAAACTTGGGAAATCTACAGATGAAATACAGAGGGATTCTGAAGAGACGTTGAATGTCTTTTGTTCAAAACCAGTTTGCAACTCATATCGGGAAAACCGCATTGTAAATCAAAAATAATTGGGATATAATCAGTTTAATAGGAATTAATCGAATGTGTATCACCGTGAATTATTTAGATGACTCTTCATCGATTGAGTTTGAACCATCATTTTGATTTTCACCATCATCCTTTGTTTCATTTTCTTTTGATTCATCAGTATTGTTAGAGTCATCATCTAAATCAAAATCATCGTTGTCTTCATCATCATCTATTTCATCTTCATCTTTTCGTTCCAATAAATTATCATCATCTGATTTTTTCTTATAAATAACATACATGATGGTTTCACCAACGCTAATGATTGATAACCCATAAGCAAAAACAGATGCAATGATTACAAATAGAAATATACCAAGAATGACTGCCGAAACCGTTTCGGTTCCACTAAGGTCCGCACCATTACTAAATGGAATATAAGATAGACAGGAATTACAATAATTGGTTACGCAACTGCAAACGCAACAGACAGAATTGCAAAGTGAAGTAATAAATTCTGGATAAACATTTTCATAAGCATAACTAACCATACGGTTTAATTTTTCGCCCATAAACCAATCACAGGAGAACACATAATTAATCAGTGAGAAACTTGCAGTCATAAACCATTTGAATACATAAATGCCAATACCAAGAATAGTAACCAAAACTCCATTATAAAGTAAAATTCTCCATGGTTGTGACCAGGTGATGGAATAGGATTGAAAAACAGTTCCCATGGTGTCTTCTTCTGATGCACCTACGATTGCTGGTGTATAGTGTAAAGAAACCAGTAGAACGACTACTGTATAAACCGTAAATAACGATCCTAAAAAATAGAATAGATAGGGGATTGAAAATAAAAATTCTCCCACATAAGGTATTTTACCAAACAAAGCAAATATACCTGAAAATGTAAGAAAAAAGGCAATGATGAGGGCGATGGTTACCGGCCCCATTATGACTGCAACCCAATGTTTTTTCACATATTTAAAAGCGTCAGAAGAAGAGAAAAATTCATCACCTTTTAATTGTTTATAGGTTACTCTCGAAACTGCAGTACATGCGAACAAGATTTCAATAACGAATAACGTTATTCCAAAATAATAGACCACACATGCATACCATGGTGGTGTAATTGTGAGGCTGTGTAAACAAGGATAAAGTCCATAATTCGTCCACATATCCGAAAGTGAATATCCACTCAACATGAATGAAATAGCTGTCATGACCCAATAAGCAGCATATCCTGCTAAGATTCCGACAACCATGATCATCAATTTTTTCCCGCTTAATGCCAAGCGGGGAGCTCTAAAAATATCTCTAATATCAAAATTTAATTTCATAGGACCCATGGTAGGTTCACTCCTTTATTTTCTTACGTAATCAATCCATGTATTTAAAGACATGGAACTTTTAATTTTGTTTGCAACCAGTTTAGCTGAATCTTTTGTAGCAAAGGAACCAACCCTGATTCTAAACCACAATTCATCAGTATTTTGATTATTATAACGTTGAATATACGCATTGAATCCCTTTTCCTGCATTTGTTTCATAAATATTTCTGCACTTTTTTTATCCTTCTTTGCTGCGACTTGTATCGTATAATAGTTGGTATTTTCTGGAGGAACGTACGTATTTTTCAATTCAGGTTTTTGAGGTATTGGTTTTTTTGAGGTAGGTTCCATGGATTTTGATTTTGGTAATTTTACCGAGTCTTCTAACCATGATTTATCCTCTGTGTCCCAACTTGACTCATCATTTGAGGATGATTTTTGAGAAATTCCATGTGAAGATTCATTTTTTTGTTCAATGAGCAAAGGAAAGGATTGAATTGAAATCACCTCTCCATACCAAGAAACAGACACTCGAAAATTGTAATGTCCTGATACATCCGGGGTAAAATAAATAGATGATTTATCCTCAGAAAAACTCAAGGATTTTAAGTTAATATTACTGCCATCCGGTTGTTCAGATATAGTCCATTTGTATTTCAAGGACTTTACATTATCAGGATTTTTTGCAGTCAGTGTTAAGAGTTCATTGGTAAATCCATTCGGTTTTGGTTTGTCACACCCTGAACTTATAAGTATTATGAAAAGTATATATGATGATTGCTTGTACATTAATGACAATTATTTTCCAATATTGGAACCTAAATTTTCGATGCAAACAGAGATAGATTAATTTCCAATTAATTCACACTCAGAAAAAAAATAGGAGACCTCTATTTTTCCGTTTTCATCAGAATCTGACCCATGGACTGCATTTTGCCCTACATTTTTAGCAAATAATTGTCTAATGGTTCCATTTTTGGCTTTTGCTGGGTCGGTCGCACCAATCACAGTTCTCCAAGATGAAATAGCATCTTCCTTTTCAAGAGCAAATACGATACAAGGTCCTGAAGACATAAATTGGGTTAATTCTTCGAAAAAAGGTTTTCCTCGGTGAACAGCATAAAATCCCTCCGCTTGAGGAAGAGTCATTTTTATTTGTTTTGCTCCCAAAACGGAAAATCCTTCCTTGATTATTCTATCTGAGATTTTTCCAGCATATCCCGCTGAAACTGCATCTGGTTTAATAATGGCTAACGTTCTGGTTTTCATAAAGTGTATGGCTCCAAAAATAAAAAATATATTTAAATAAGTTTGATAAAATTTAAGAGTTTATCAGTAATTGTGTTAGTTAAGTTTAGCAAAATTAATTTCTACTTTGTATCCAATTAAATAAAATCTATCATATCATATTGAAACCTATTCAAAAGCATTTTTCATCACAACTCCAATATCCGCCGGGCTTTCCGCAACATGGATTCCAGCAGATTTAAGAGCATTTATTTTGTCAACTGCAGTTCCTTTTCCTCCGGAAATTATTGCTCCTGCATGCCCCATTCTTCTCCCTGGGGGAGCAGTTTGCCCTGCAATGAATGCAGTGATAGGTTTAGTGAATTGATTGTCCATTACCCATTGAGCTGCTTCTTCCTCCGCAGATCCTCCGATTTCTCCGATCAATACAACGCCTTTTGTTTCATTATCACCAGCAAACAAACTCAGCATGTCTATAAACGTAGTTCCAATAATAGGATCACCCCCAATTCCTACCGATGTAGATTGTCCCAATCCAACATCTACCAATTGATGCACTGCTTCGTAGGTGAGAGTACCGGATCGTGAAATAACTCCAATTTCACCCGGTTTGTGGATAAATCCCGGCATAATCCCAATCTTCGCTTTTCCCGGAGAAATAATTCCGGGACAATTGGGACCGATGAGACGTGTGGGAAGATGATTTAGAACATGATTCACTTTTACCATGTCCATGGTTGGAATCCCTTCTGTGATGCAAATGACTAATTCAATTCCGGCTTCTGCGGATTCGATGATTGCTTTTCCAGCAAATCGGGGAGGAACAAATATAACTGATGTATTTGCATTGGTCTCTTTTTTAGCTTCCTGAACGGAGTTAAATACTGGAACTCCTAAAGCAAATTGTCCGCCTTTTCCCGGAGTAACTCCACCAACTAAATTGGTTCCATAATCTCTGATCTGTTCACCATGAAATGAACCTTCTTTTCCAGTAATTCCCTGAATAATGAGTCGTGTATCATTGCCTACTAATACGCTCATGCTGCACCTCCTTTTGTGGCATATACCGCTTTTTCCGCTGCATCGCTCAAACTGTTGGCAACCAGAAAGTCAAGGGGAGACTCATTGAGTATTTCTCCGGCTTTTTTGGCATTGGTCCCCTCTAATCTTACGATGACCGGTAGATTTACTTGAACGGTTTTCATGGCATCTATCACTCCTTGGGCAACCCTGTCGCACCGAACAATGCCACCAAAAATATTGATGAGTATGGATTTAACGTTTGGATCGGACAAGGTAATTTTAAATCCATTGGCAACGGTTTCAG
>CAZBZK010000007.1:0-47483 GCA_964496365.1 uncultured bacterium | reverse complement strand
TGGCTGGTTACATCCAGAAAGTAGGTGATACTATGGTACGACTTAGTAAAAAGGAGTCCTTTCTTACCGTTGGAGTAGCCAATACGGATGCGGTACGTAGTGCTTATGAAGACGCTGATTTTTCAGTCGAACAAATGGAATTACTTAAATTACAAATATTGCAGCAAACTTCTGTTGGTGCACTCGCCCAGGCGAATACGTCACCTGCTGTTGTATTGCAATTATTTGGAAAATAATTTTGAATTCTGAAATTAATAGTTAGACCATAGGGGGCGGAAATATTTTCCGCTCCCTTCCTCTAATAAAATTTGTTCATGATAGGAATACTATTAAAACACAAAATAAAAAATCAGGAGTTATTCCTGATTTTTTATTTATAATAATTTCTTTAGATTTTATTCTATAGGATGAATCCGAGGAAAAATGAAAAACAATTCATCATAAGGGCAATCTAATCTTGATTTAAAAATAATAATGAACATACCGATATTAAACATATAGCATTGAAAATTGTTATTAATTATCAATTTGGTATAGTTATTGTCAAAGAAAATAATTAGTGAAACTTAAAACCATGTTGAAGACCAAATCAGAAAACACAAAAGGCGATCCGTATCTAGAACAAAAAATACTTTCAGCGAGTCCTGAGCAACTCATTGCTTATGTTTATGATGCGGCAATATCTGGTTGTATAGCTCGTGATATTGAAAAAGCATCCTCGGCTTTGCATGTCTTGATCGATTCATTAAATTTTGGTGAAAAGGAAGAACAAAAAGAAGTTTCCGCCAGATTTTATAACACTTATGATTTCATATTTAATTTAATAAGAAATAAAAAATTTGAGGAAGCACATACACATTTGAAAGATATTAGAAAAACCTGGGCAAATGCCATGAAGGTTTATTAAATCAGGAAAGAAAAATTATGGCTTTTGATATATCGTCTATTTTTGATTCAAAGAACTCCATTGATCATTTGGTAAGTCAGTATATTCAACTTGAATCACGTCCAAAAAATACGATTATTCAAAATAAAGAAAACCTTACGAAGCGTAGGGCAACTTTATCAACCTTAGATTCTAAATTATCGTCACTAAACTCAGTATCTGAAAGACTGACGGATGACATTACAGATTATTTTTCATTAAAAAAGGCATCTACCACTGATTCCAATCTTTTAGGAGCATCCGCAAGTTATTCAGCCAGTTCGGGAACTCATGATATAACAGTGGATCGTCTTGCCAGTTCTGATACTCGGGTATCAAAACAGTTTACCGATACTGACTCAAGTTTTACAGGAATTACCACGGACCAAACATTTACTATTACGGTTGGAAATTACTACACTGATGGTAACTCTTCATCAAGCACCTACGGAGACTCCATTTATCAAAGAGTGAATATAGATGTAACTGTAGAGGCATCCGTTTTTACCCAAACCGACAAGGAAGTTTTGGCAAAAATAGCATCTGCAATCAAAGATGCTATGGGAGCAGCATTGACGACTAGTGTTGATTATGATAATGACGGAGATAACGACGAATATAAATTAAATAATTTAGATATTATCAACACCGATGTAGTTGAAGAAGAAGACGGAGTTTCAAGATTGATATTCCGAAGTGCTTCTTCTGGTTATAGTTACAGAATGGATTTTACAGATTCCAGTGATAATTTATTGACATTGTTAGAAATCAATTCAGGTTCTCAATCTTCCGGGACCTCAGGTGGATATATTACCACAGTGGGAACTGGAATAACCAATAGTGAATTAAATTCAAAATTCTCGTTAAATGGTCTTACTTTTTATCGAGACTCAAATAACGTAACGGACGCATTAACAGGTGTAACCCTTTCTTTATTGGATACATTTTCAGATGCAGAGACTTTGACGGTTTCCGCAGATGTTGAGGGAGTAAAAAAAGAAGTTCAAGACTTTCTCGATGCATTTAATGAAGCCATTAATTACCTAAAAGAAAATGCTGAAATGAATCCTATATCAAAAAATAAGGGAATATTATCAAGTGATACTTTATACCGACAATTGTCTTCAGATTTGAGATTCAAATTAGCGACGGTTGTGTCAAATGCTTCTTCTGCAACCTATGATAGACTTTATGATTTAGGAATTGAACCGAATAGTTCTGGAAATTATTCCATAGTGGATACATCCAAGTTTACAGTTGCACTAGAAGCCAATTCAAAAAATGTAGCAGACATTTTCAATGCAGATACAAATGGAATCGCAACTTTAATTAATGATTATGTAGATAATTATGTGAAAGTAGGAGGAACCATAGATGCAAGTAAAGAGGCAGTAGACGATTCCATTATTCAACTGAATGAACGAATAAGTTATTGGGATGAAATTCTATTAAAAAGAGAAACTCAGCTACGGGATGATTTTTCTCGAATACAAACTATGATGAGTCAATTATCACGACAACAAGCATTTTTAAGTAATTTTGGATCAAGATTTTAGTTAAAGGATAATTATCATGGATGAAATGAATATAAACCAAATTCAATCAAATTTACCTCCGGCAGAAAAAATACCAATTGCAACGGATATTATACGTACATCTGAAGGATTAAAACCGGAAACAAAAACTGAAATGTTAACACAAGGCGAATTAAACAGTTCTGACATTACCAATATGGTAGCAAGCGTGAATGAATATGTGAAGGTGTTCAGCACAAAAGTATCATTTGGGTATGATTTTGAAAATGAGAGACAAGTAATCTTAGTAAAAGACAGCGAAACGGGAGAAATTATTCGTCAAATTCCGCCAAAAGAAATGGTTAATTTATTAAAACAATTAGAGGAAATTAGCGGTATCATATTTCATAACAAGATTTAGATATGGGGCAAAAAAGAAATCAACTAGAAAAACTTCTGGAAAACGAATTGGTTTGTTTTAGAGAGATTTTGTATAAAACTCAACAAGTTAATCATCAAAATTCTCCTACATCAAATTCACTCCAAAAACTGTTGGAAAGCAGGGAAGCACATATTGATTCCTTAAAAAAATTGGAAGTCATTCGAAAATCATTGGAGTCGTCATCGAATTTCAAAGTCGAGAAAGAAAAAATTAATTATCTCAAAAAGGAAATAAAAGGCATCGCACTAAAGCTTGTAGAAATGGATGCAAAAATGTTAGATTTGCTGGTGATGAAAAAAGAAGAAATCGTTAAAGGATTGTGTGTTCATTCCGATAATAAACGTAAGGACGGATCCGTTCGTCCGTACAGAAAGCAAATAGTTGATATTACATTAGATTAAAATTTATGACACCCTTAAAAGAATTATCAGGATTAAATCGAAATCTTCAAAATATTGAAAGTGAAGATAAGATTCGCCGAGTTAAGTCATCAAAAAAGGAAAATGTAAATACTCCTAAAAAAATTGAGGATTCTTCCCAAGCTTTTTCCCGAAAAGATAGTGTTCAAATTTCATCTGATAAGGCTAACCAGGTTTCACAAAAAGAGACTATTGCTCGATATGTACGAGAAGTCAAACAATTACCCCAACGAAACACACCGGACCTTTTTAAGATTCAACAAAGAATTGAATCTGGGTTTTATGATAAACCTCAGGTTGTTGATGACGTAGCTCAATCGGTCTTATCTACGATCAACGCTTCGTCTATTTCGAAAGAAAATCAATCTACTCGAAAACCACTTTCAGATGAGAAACTAAATCTCATTAAGGAAAAAATTCAAAACGGAGACTATAACTCACAAACTGTTTTGGATGTCATAGCAAATAAAATACTCAATTCTATTTGAGTAAAAAATTTATTTCCTTTACCATATCCATTTAAATAGTTTATTTTTGGTAGTTCGTCAAATTACCTATCCTTGTAAATGGGAAAGGTAAGAATAAAAGACGTACCATGATTCAGTTCAGAATTGCATTGAATGGTTCCTTTGTATTTTTGAATTATTCTTCGGCTAATGGTTAATCCAAGTCCTGTTCCTTTCTCAGATGATTTTGTAGTAAAAAAAGGTACAAATAAATTTATTCTCATATTCTCGTCCATACCCGATCCGTTGTCATTTATTTCTATAATTAAGTTATTATGATCGGAATCCACATATAGTTTTAATTCAAGTTTTGGAATTCTATTAATCTGTTTCAAGGAATCGATGGAATTTTGAATTAAGTTAATAAACACCTGTTCCAATTCATTGGGATTAATTTTTATCAAAGGAAGATCATCTTTAATATCAATTTTTAATTTAATTTGGAGAGATTTAATATTCTCATTTAAAAGATTTAGTGCTTGATCCAAAACATCTTTACTATTCACGGAAACAGGGTTGATTTCATTTTTATTTTGACCGAATTCTTGAATTTGGTTTACAAGGTTAATCAATCTATAGACTTCTTTTATTGCAAAATCTAAACTTTCGTTTTGTTTTCCTATTTGGCTTGTTTTTGGGTAGGAATGAAGAAAATTCATTAGATAGGTAAGTGGTTGAGTCATTTCGTGAGAAATTTCTGTTGTTAATAACCCCAACTGTGCCAAATTTGCTATATGTTCAATTTGGTGTTTTTCAAAACGATGATTGATCTGATCCGAGTCATTTTTTATCCTGTCAGAATGAATGACACGGTGAAATGTATCTATCAATGATTTTGAATATTCCAATTTTAAAGATAGTTGATTAACCAAATTAAAAATTTCGGAAAATGGATCACTGTCTGATAATGTTGGAAGGGAACTGATTTCCCTTGTATTTGAGTTCAAATGGGAAAGTGCATTAGACAGTTTTTTTAATTGGTCTTTCATGGTAAATAACTAAATATATTCCATTGATAAGGAATTATTTTCCCTTTTGATCATTTTTAATTTTAATTTCAAGTAGATAATTAATGGTAAATGCTTCAAAATCAAGAATAAACGGAATATTTTTTGTATACTAATGGAAAATATACAACTATATGGATGAAATATTTTATGCACATTCACTTGATAAGCGCCCAAATACAATAAATAAATTAGAAATAAAAACTAAGAGGAATTGAATAATTTAACTTGAATAAGTAATAATTCTTATAAATCTCATGGAAAATAATAAACCCGAATTTATTCCTTTATCAGAAAAAATGACCACTTCTCACCCAGCAAAAAAAGTAGTGATAAAAGGAGATAAAATCAGACATACTCATTCTAAATTGGTAAATATTCATAATGATGACATAATAGAGAACTCATCTGAAATTGAAGAAAAATTACCTACAAAAATCGAACCTATTTTTGAACAGGATACCATTGTTGGTATTATTCATATCTGCAAATGTGGTGAAAAATCTGAAATTCGATTTGATAAGGACACCAAAGAAAAACCTGAAGACAAAAATAATATTGAGAGTTAAAATAATAATAATTCAACCAAATTGTAAGATGTGATGCTCATTTATAATACCTTATGAACAAGTCCAATTTATTGCGTGAAGATGAAGTGAATATACTAATAGTTGATAATGATGAAAACATTTCAAAAATTTTGTCAACCGGACTGGAAAATAATGGATTTACTTCCTATACTGCCCCAAATTCAGATTTAGCAATTTCAATCGTAAAAAAGCACACCATTCATTTTACATTGCTGGATGTTCAACTTCCCGTTGAGTCCGGTATCGAATTATGTAAAAAAATTACTTCGATCAGTCCCACCACAATTAACATCATCATGACTGGATATCCCGGTGTAAAATCTGCCGTTGAAGCATTAAGATCAAATGCTTTTGATTATTTAATTAAACCATTCAGGATTGATACAGTATTGGCGGTCATTAACCGAGCTGTTCGTGAAATTAAGAAAATGGAATTAAAGGATGACCATGATCTTATTCATTCACTAAGAATAGAAAATAAAGAATTGAAAGAATTGGTAAAAAAATTAAATAATATAATTCAATCCAAATCTACTCAATATGATGGTCCTAAATCAAAACAACAAACGGTTGAATTATCTTACCAAAAACTGATTGAACATCCTTTAAAATTCAGAAAAAAAAATACACATGAAAAATAATTTCAAAAGGACCATTTTATACATTATCAAATTTAAGGTATCATTTTAGGAGGATTTTGTGAAAAATATTCTAATTGTCGAAGACGACCGAAGTTTAAGACATATAATCAAGGAAGCCCTATCCCATCCTGAATTTCAAATTGAAATAGCAGTAGATGGAATCAAAGCATACGAAAAAATATTAGCATCGGATTTCGATTTGGTCATCACCGATTTAATGATGCCAGGATTGACTGGAGTTGAGTTGATGGATAAAGTAAAAACCGTAAAACCAGATATAGGATTTTTAATAATGACTGCCTATGGAACGGTTGAAACCGCTGTGAGTGCATTAAAAAAAGGAGCTTTTGATTTCATTACAAAACCGTTTTCTATCCCACAAATGGAATCGAATATTGAACGATATTTTGAATTTCAAGGATTAAAACATGAAAATAAGACATTGAAAAAACAATTATCTAATGATAAAAAGTTTAGAAAAATTGTGGGACAGAGTACGGAAATTCAAGAAATATTTCATTTGATTAATGTGGTATCAACCAGTGACGCACCGGTACTAATTCAAGGTGAAAGTGGTACAGGAAAGGAACTAATTGCTGAATCGATTCATGAAAATAGCGACAGAAGTAATAAACCATTTTTAAAAATAAATTGTTCAGCTATACCGGATACATTAGTAGAAAGTACATTTTTTGGACATGAAAAAGGATCCTTTACTAATGCAGTCAAACAACACAAAGGTTTATTTGAAGAAGCAAATAATGGAACGTTATTACTTGATGAGATTACAGAAACACCACCAACGATGCAGGCGAAATTATTAAGAGTTTTACAAGAAGGTACAATAACAAGGGTAGGAAGTACGAAGGAAATAAAAGTCAATGTTCGTGTAATCGCCACTTCCAACAGAAAAATAAAAGATGAATTGAAGGATGGAAAATTTCGTCAGGATTTATTCTACCGTTTAAATGTATTCCCCTTAACGGTACCTCCATTAAGACACAGGGCTGGAGATATTCCCTTATTAATTGATCATTTTATTTTAAAATTCCAGAAAAAATATCAATATAAAAGTAAAACGGTTAATGCTGACGTAATTCAAACATTGAATAAACAAAAATGGAATGGAAATGTCCGTCAACTTGAAAATTTAATTGAAAGAGCAATTTTGTTTTCTGGCGATGAGCCTACCTTAACTTTGGAACATTTTAATCTGGAAAAAGAACATGACATTTTTGATGAGAACAATGGAGTTGAATTAGCACCTATGACCATTGCTGAAGTAGAAAAACAACTCATTATTTCCACTTTAAAACGTACCAAGGACAATCGAACTATGGCTGCTGATATTTTAGGAATTAGCGTTAGAACATTAAGAAATAAACTACATCAATATGAACAAAGTGGGGATACACCTTTTTTAGTCGGAGATCGAAATTAATTTTAACCTATGTTTACTCAGAGTTTATTCCGGTTATAGTCATATTATCCATTGGAATAATTTTCCCCGATAGGTGACAACTTTGCAAATCATGTACGATTATTATCCTAAAGAATATGATTATAAATAACACATAACTTGTAATATTTAGTTACTTAGATAGAAGTAATATTATTTTTTATTCAGAAAACATCATTATGGCACATGAATTGACACATAGTTTTCTGAATCATGAAAATTCTCGAATCACAACAAAACCAGATATTGAAGAGAGCACTGAATGTTTACCAAAAACAACATGAGGCTATTTCAAAAAATATCAAAAATGTTAATAAGCAAGATTATAAAAGAGTAAATACGAATTTTACTCAAGAACTGACAACTGCATCATCAGAACTTCAATATAATCAAAAAGAATTAAGGACAAGTCATACTCGACATATCGATGAGGGACCGCCTTGGGAATCAAAAATCCAAGGAAAAGGGGGAGATGGTATAGAGGTAGATTTGCCTCTCGAAATGGCTGAATTAGCCGAAAATCAAATTAAATACGAATTTACAACCAGGATGTTAAGTCGATTGTACAAAGGCATCAGTTCCAGTATTACAGGTAGAGTTTAAAGGGATCGTTCACATGGAAGTAAAAGGAATATTTTCTGCATTACGAACTACTGTGAGAGGTTTGTCCACGGAAATGAAGCGGATGAATGCTATTTCAGAAAATATCGCAAATGCAGATCGTACTCCGGATCAAAACGGGGCTATTTATAAGCGAAAAATTGTTGTTGAAAATCCAAAAGTAGGGAAAACAAATTTTTCCAGTAGATTAAAATCCACTATTCGTCGTACAAATCGTCTTCATTTAACCGAAAGTAGATATGAGGATAATGCCAGGATCAATGGTGGTTATGAAGATAATGTACAAATTGTGGAAGTTGAAGGTGAAAAATTGTTATATGATCCTCGCCATCCAATGGCAGACAAAAATGGATACATACGTATGCCCAATGTAAATTTAGTTGAAGAAATGGTGGATATGATCACTGCGAGTCGTTCTTACGAAGCCAACGTTAATGTTATGACCGCTGTGAAAAACATGGCGAAAAAAGCTATGGAAATTTAAGGATTTACATAATGAAAATGAATCCAACTCAACTAAACAATTACCACCCGTATGATAACATAAATAAACAAACGGAAACAATCCAAAATCGTTCATCAGAAAATGACATCGTAGATAAAAATGGCATAGCTGAACCAGATTTATCAAGGTATCAAAAGGGACCATCTTTTTTATCAGCAATCAAAAATGACGTTTTATCTGCTCCTGAACAAGCCATGCTTCATGGATTGTTTGGAAGTGAAAAACCAAAAGAACAAGCCTTCTATGGTCCAAACGAAATTGGACATATTCATAAAGGACAATTAATGGATATTAGTGGATAGGAGAATTAGAATGACTGAAATAAATCAAATACAAAATCAAATAATTATTCCTGACATAAAACAACAGGAATCAATTCCAGTAAAAAAAGAAAATCCAATTTCATTCGGAGAGACCATTGGGCAATTTTTAAATGCAGTCAATTCTGCACAAGTGGAAGCAAAGGAGAATGTGGCTAAAATAGTCACAGGAGAATCTGAAAATTTACATGAAGCTATGGCAAAAGTTGAAGAAGCTAAAATTAGTTTTGAACTCATGTTGGAGATTAGAAATAAGTTATTGCAATCATTTCAAGAAATTCAAAGAATGCAAGTTTAAGGACATTAGGATAAATTTATGGAAACCGTTATCAATCAATTATCAACTATATTTAACCGCTATTCAACAGCACAAAAATCTGTGTTGATTACATTATTTGTTGGAATGTTATCTGCAATTATATCATTGGTCATTTGGGCAAATCGACCGGAATATGAACTATTATATGCAGATATTGACCCCACTACTGCAAGTAAAATGGTTAGTGATTTGAAAAGTTCAAAAGTGAAATATCGTCTCGAAAATGGAGGAAAAACTATTCTGATTCCTACTGAATCTGTATCGGAGTGGAGATTAAAATTTACAGAACAGGGTTATGTGGGTGATATGATTAGTGGATATGAAATTTTTGATGATAGTGAAATTGGTATGACCACGTTTAAACAAAAATTGAATATGAGGCGTGCATTAGAGGGAGAATTAACTCGTACCATAAATCAATTTCCAGGCGTTTTGAATTGCAGAGTACATTTAGCACTTCCAGAGGAAAAATTATTTGAAAAAGAAAAAAATGGGAAAGCATCCGTTGTCTTATATTTAAATCCCGGTGGAAGTATTGATGAAGAACAGGTTAAGGGGATAAGTGCTTTGGTGGCAAATAGCGTAGATGGAATTGAAGCTGATGCGGTTGTCGTAGTAGATTCAGGCGGTAATTTGTTATCTGATAATCAAGGGGAAAAAACCGTTATGGGATCAACAGGAAATCAATGGGATTTAAAAAATTCTGTTGAATCTCGACTTCAAATGAAGGTACAAGATATTTTAGACGGAGTCCTCGGTTATCAAAACTCCATTGCTAAAGTATCCGTAGATTTAAATTTTGATAAAATAGAAAGAACAGTGGAAGCATTTGATCCGGATAAGGTAGTGATTCTGAGTGAAGAACGCCAAACCGAATCATCATTTGGTCAGGATTCAGCGAGTTATTCCAAAGAAAATGTACTTACTAATTATGAATTAAATAAATCTGTGGAACATTTTGTGTCTCCCACCGGTGACATCAGCAGAATTACCGTAGCAGTTTTGGTCAATGGAACGTATGTGAATGAAGAAGATGAAAAAGGAAATGTGACAAAAATATATCAAGTACGACAAGATAAAGAAATGCAACAAATCTCAGATTTGGTTAAATCTGCAGTTGGGTTTAACCCCGAAAGAGGTGACGTTATCGAAGTGGAAAATATTCGATTTGATAGATCAGCCTATGAGGAAGATCTAAAATATTTTGAAAAGGCGGAAACACGTGCGATGTGGGCAAGTGTGATCAATAAAGGATTATTATTGGTATCCGTTTTGGTAGCTTTATTTGTTATGAAAACGTTGTTTAAAAGGACAGATGATTCATCTGTTCCATTCATGTCCTTGTTGGAGCCAACTGAAGAGGAATCTGTGATTCCGGAAATTCCTGAGGGAAGTGGGGTTGATAAACAGTTGAGTGATGGAATAGATGATTCAGTGGACGAAGAAGAAGAAAAAGTAGAGAAACTCAAAACATACATGAAAAAAAATAAGATTAAACCAACAGATGCACTACGTGGATGGTTTAGTAATTATTTAAATGATTCAGATCAGAAAGATATAGAAGAAGTAATTGATGAAGATATCTTCATTAAAAAATTAAGTCCCGAAGCGAGAGCACGGTTGAAAGCAAAGGATAAAATGACTACGGCTGTTATTGACTATGCAAAAGAAAAACCATCAAACGCATCCAAATTAATTCACACATGGATAACCAAATAATTTAAGATGAATTCTATTATGATTGAACCTTATACATTAACTACTGAAAACTTATCTTCTTCACAAAAAGCTGCCATGCTATTGATTGCAATGGGTGTAGATAATGCTGCTCAGGTTATGAAAAATATGACCGATTCTGAAGTGGAAAAAATCAGTTTTGAAATTGCAAAATTGCGTGATATACCCTCTGAAGTTTTAGGTCATGTGATTCAAGAATTTTATGAAATTATGATTGCTAATGAAACACTAATGCAAGGCGGTTTTGATTATGCAAAAGATTTGCTGGAACACACATGGGGAGATAAAAAGTCCGACGATATTATTAAGCGTTTAGAAATTGCAACGGGCATTAGTGCATTCAGTTTATTAAGGTCTGTGGATAAAAAACGGCTCTTAGAATTCATGCGAAAAGAACATCCCCAAACTGCTGCTTTGATTTTATCGAATTTAAAAGCTGATCATGCATCAACATTGCTTGCTGAATTACCTGAAAACGATCGAATAGAAATTGCATACAGACTAGCTACTTTGGAAGAAATATCTCCTGAATTGATTGAAGATATAGAAGCTGTATTGCGAGATCAAATTGGTGCGGAGATCGCTGATGGTGATGCGAAAAAGAGTGGCGTCGAGTCCACAGCTGATTTACTAAACGCCATAGGACAATCAGACCAAAAAATAATTTTGGATGGATTGAAAAATATGGATGAAGAATTAACAAATGAAATTTCTGCGTATTTATTTATGTTTGATGATATTGTCACTCTTTCGGATAATGCTATTCAGGCCATTATTGGAGCAGTTGATAATAAAATATTGGCTTCCGCTCTTAAAGGAGGAAAAGAGGATTTGAGAGAGAAAATTTATAAAAATATGTCCGAACGAGCTGGAGGGATGCTTCGTGATGAAATTGATGTATTACCACCTATGACCTTAAAAGATATTGAAAATGCCCAAAGTAATGTTCTACAGGTCGTATTTGATCTGGAAAGCAAGGGAGACCTAAGTATTTCCAGAAGTGGTGAAGAACAAGAATTAATTTAACATTTTCAGATTTCCTGATTAAATGGAAATAAGTTCAATTAAAATACCTCATCCAATTACTCACTTATTTTATGATGGAGAAGAGTATTCAATTCAAAAATCAAATCCAGATGATACAGATGTAGTTTTAGGCGATGAAATGTCATCGGAAGATCAAGTTGAGATTCTAGAAAAAGCACTGGAACAAACCAGAGAGACAGCCTACCAGGCTGGTTTTCAGGAAGGTCGAGAGTTAGCCAAAAGTGACTTGAATGAACGAGTCAAAGAGTTATCGTCTGATTTTACTCAAATGCTTTCCGGATTAAATAACGAATATGAAAACCGATTGAATTCTATCGAAGATTCATTAATAGATATTTCTGTACGAATAGCAAAAAAGATATTAGGTCATGAATTGAATCATGAAAAAAACATAGCTGATTATCTATCAAAAAGATTAAAAGATGTTTTACTCAGATTAATGGACCAATCCAAAATAAATATCTATTTGAATCCAGATTGGTTGAAGGAGATGAATCAGGAAAAGTTTTTGGAACAAATTTCATTTCCCATAAAACATAAAATACAATTTCATAAGAACGACAGATTATTGCCAGGTGAGTGTAAAATAGAATCTGAAGAATTTTTTATTGATGCAACTTTGGATCATCAATTGAATATTCTGACAAAACATCTAAAACAAGAGTATATGAAATGGAATTAAAGGATAAAAAATTTAATTCTATTTTAGATTCCATTGATATTGTGGATACCATTTCTTCTGAAGGAAGAATTTCTCAAATTATTGGTATGGTGATTGAAGCTACGGGCATTGAAGGTTCTTTAGGTGATTTGTGTTCTATTCGAACTAAAGATAATCGGATTTTGCAGACAGAAATTGTTGGCTTTAGAGGGGATAAAATACTTATGATGCCTTTCGGTGAAATAATGGGAGTATCTCCGGGAAGTCCTGTATCTGTTAATTCCCAACCTATGAAGATTCCAGTTGGACTTTCTTTAATGGGTAGAATTCTTGATGGAATGGGGAATCCCATTGATGGAAAAGGACCCATAGTTGAATCCACATTTCAACCCGTTTACAATAATCCACCAAATCCTTTGGAAAGACAGAGAATTAAGGAAGTAATGGCAACAGGAATTCGCTCAATTGATGGATTTCTTACTTTGGGAAAAGGACAAAGAGTTGGAATATTTTCAGGAAGCGGAGTGGGAAAAAGTGTGTTGTTAGGTATGATCTCTCGGTTTACTCGTGCAGAAGTGAATGTAATTGCCTTAATTGGTGAACGGGGACGGGAGGTAAGAGAATTTATTGAAAGAGATTTAGGTCCTGAGGGATTAAAACGATCGGTTGTAGTAGTTGCTACTTCAGATCAATCTGCGATGGAAAGAATAAAGGGTTCATTAATCTCCACTGCAATCGCAGAGTATTTTCGTAATCAGGGAAAGGATGTCATGTTCATGATGGATTCCTTAACTCGAGTAGCTATGGCACAACGTGAAATTGGTTTAGCAGTTGGAGAGCCTCCTACAACAAAGGGTTTTACACCATCAGTATTTTCATTTTTACCACGATTATTAGAACGGACAGGAGCCGGAAAAGTAGGGAGTATTACAGGATTATATTCAGTATTGGTAGAGGGTGATGACATGGATGACCCAATTAGTGATACGGTTAGATCAATTTTGGATGGACATTTCATTTTGTCTAGAAAATTATCGACTAAAGGTCATTTCCCAGCTGTGGATGTCTTGGAAAGTGTCAGTCGGTTATTTCCTGATATATGTGATGAATCACACCTTTATTCATCACGTAAAATTTTGGAATTACTTTCAGAATATAAAGAAGCAGAGGATATGATCTCCATTGGAGCTTATTCATCAGGAAGTAATTCAAAAGTGGATCTTGCAATCAAACTAAAATCAGAAATTGATCTATTATTACGCCAAGGTATCGATGAACCGTCTGATTTTGAAAGTACTCTAAAAACATTATCGAATATTCTAAATAAATAAATATGGGTAAAACATTTTTATTTCCTCTGGAAAAAGTTCTTGATTATCGGAAAAAAATTGAAAATCAGAAAACAGAAGCACTAAGTCAATCAAGAAAGAAAAAGAAAGAGTTAGAAAAAAATCTTGAAAATATAGAGGACAAAAAGCAATTAATTATAAATGGAAATCATGAAAAGTTGACAGTAAACCAACTAAGTATTTCTACTGATTATTTAAATCAAATAAACAAAGAAATTGAAGGAGAAGAGCATCAAATTAATGTAGCGGAAAAAGAGATTGAAAACAGATTAGGAAAATTAAAATCTGCATCTAAGGATAAAAAAGCAGTGGAAAAATTAAAAGAACGAAAATTTGATGAACATAAAAAAAATATTAAAAGATATGATAGAAAGAAAACGGATGAAATTGCTAATCGAAAATCCCAAAAAATTGGATTAGATGAATCATGAAAAAAATCATTTTATGGGTTCTGATATTGGTACTAGTGTTCGTAGTGGGAGGAAGTCTTGCTTATTTTTTCTTTTTTAATCAGAATGAGGATGTGGAAAATACTTCCGATTTAATTGGAGAATATGCTGCGGACTCCTTGCTTGATTCGATTCCACCTGTGTTTACAAAATTAGATTCCATAACTATTATGTATGATAAATGCAAAGAAGACTCCATGTCCACACAATTAAAAATAGACAGTTTAGAATCTGAAATATTATTTAAGGACAACCTTATAACTGATAATATAGATGAGTATAAGAGATTGTTAGATGAAGTGGAAACCTTAAAAAATAAATCCATATCAATTAAAGTATTAGCTAAAACCTATGAATCTATGAAACCGGAAGAAATGAAGCCCATTTTATCGAATGTTGATGATGGCACGGTAATTGCTATCTATCAAAGCATGAGTAATCGTAGTAAAAAGTCAATCTTTAAAGCGTTGAACCCCAAGCGAGCTGCAAAAATAACAGAAATATTAGCAGGTGTAAAAAAAGAAGAGGGAATTGAAATTGAATCTCGTTGATATACCAGATACAAATATGGAGGTTAAATCCAATTCTGACGGAACAGATATGCCTCAACCTGAACATGGGTTTGCTTCGTCATTTCAACCGATTATTATTCAATTTTTGAAAAATACTGAGTTAAGTGGCAAAGTGAATAAGACCGTATTAAAGAAGTTTGGTGATACATATGGAATGTCTGATTCACAAATATTACCAAAAAATAATCATACAGAAAAATTAGATAAACAATTTACATCCAATGTTGAAAATCAAAAACAAGGTGAAAAGTCATTAACAGAAAAAGTAGATGACAATCCAAAATCTAATTCAGCATCTAAAAATATTGTTGACAGTAAAAAAACAGCATTAGAAAATTCATTCAAAAATCTGGGATCACTTAAATCGAATTCTACAAACGGAATAAATGTAAAAATACCGACCTTTTATGATGTAAAAAATATGAATTATTCCCAATTTCAATTGAAATCCGTTCAATCCATTAATAGAATACAAGTGATTTCTAAAATAACTCAAATTGTTAATCAAAATTATGTAAACAATAACGCACAAAACGCTACCTACAAATTGAATGCTGGACCGTTAGGTGAATTAGAAATAAAATTGAGTCAAAAATTTGCACTAACAAAAGCAATAGTGTTTGTAGAATCGGAATCTCTAAAATCAGATTTCGAAAAACTCATTCCTGAAATAAAAGAAAATTTAAATGAAAAAGGAATGAAATTTAAGTCATTTAATGTTGAGGTCAATCCAAACAAAGAAGAAGGACAAAATACAAAAACTTTCACACAAAATATTTCAATAGAGATTGAAGATAAAAACGATATTCAATTAGCCGATCCCGTTATGCGAAAATTTGGATATAATACCATAGAAATAATAGCCTGAAGAGAAAGAACAGTATGAACGAAGTATCACTATTAACCAATGCCACTAATCAATCCGAGTTAACCAGTCTTGGAAATAATTCCATGAAAAAAGATGAGTTTTTAAAATTATTGGTTGAACAATTAAAACACCAAGATCCTATGTCTCCTATGAATAGTCAAGATTTTGCTTCTCAACTTGCCCAGTTTAGTTCATTGGAACAACTTACAAATATGAGTGGAATGATGGAAGAAAGTATGCAGGTTGACTTAATGCTCACTCAAGCTATTAATAACACAATGGCAACAACATTTATTGGAAAGGGTGTGTCAGCATCGGGTAACAGAATTTCCTATGTCAAGGATCAACCAGTTGAAATTTCCTTTCAATTGAACAGTCAAGCTGAAAACGTTTCAGTCAATATTTTAGATAAAGCAGGAAACGTTATAAACAAAATAAAATTAGGAGCAACACCAAAAGGAGTACACCATGTTGACTGGAATGGGGAAACTGAGAATGGTCGTGACGTACCTCAAGGTGAATATGATTTCCAAATTATAGCAGAAGATTCCAATGGAGATTCAGTTGATTATGTACCCATGATCAAAGGTATTATTACAGGAATAAAATATACAGATGGGACAGCGGTCTTTGTGGTGAATGATAAAGAGATTCCGTTTAATCAAGTTATAGAAATTAATCAAATAGAGAATTAAATAATGCGAATAGGCGTTTTACAATCCCAAACACATATTCACGAATTACAATCGAGACCTATCAAAGATTCATCTAATCCTTCGATGAATATCGAACAATTAAATCCAGATTTTGACACAAAATCATTTCAGAATATATTGGATAAAAAAATACTTGAGGATAACTCAATTCGCTTTTCAGAAAACGCTTTTAAACAATTGGAAACTATACATGGGCCATTATCAAATGAACAAATGAAACGATTGGAAAATGGTTTGGAAAAATTAAAAAATGAACATGTATCATCCGGATTATTAATGATGGATTCCATTGCATTTGTAATGAATGTGAAAAACCAAACCATCATTTCATCCGTTAGTGAAAGTAAATTACAAAATAATGTTTTTTCAAATCTTGATGCATTAAGCGTCGTGTAATAAATTAATTAACCGGGAAAAATATGACTACAACAAATCAAAATATAGATGGTTTCTCAACTGCCTTATCGGGATTAAATGCCCAGCAATCAAAACTGGAAATGATAGGTAATAATATTGCTAATATAAATACAATTGGCTACAAATCCTCACGAATGACATTTGCCGAACAATTTGGTTCTACGATTGGAATTACTCAAACTCCATTTAATCAAGGAGCGTTCCAATCAACAGGAATTGTAACCGATTTAGCGATTCAAGGAAATTCATTTTTTATATTAAAAGATGGTGAAGATAAATATTTTACAAGAGATGGTGGTTTCTCATTTGAAAATGATGGTACCTTAATTAATGGGCAAAAATTTCCAGTACAAGGTTGGACAATAGATCCAAATGATAGCTCAAAGAAAAGTGCAGAAATTGGCGATATCGTCATTGATCAAAATTTAATGTCAAATGCAAAATCAACCAATAATGTTTGGTTAAATGGAAATTTGAATGCAGGATTAACTCCTGCAAAGGAAGAATGGTCTAGTATTCGTGCTTTAACTATGATGTCAAATGGAATGGAGGAATATGCTGTTGAATCCACTGAAATAAATAACCTCATGCAAATTTCTAAAGCATTTCAGGAAGAAGATAAACTTTTAATTTCCGGGACCAATAGAGAAGGGACGGAAGTATCTTCATCATTTATATTTGGTGAGTCCTATGATGGAATTACCATACAAGATTTGATGAATAAAATAGACGAAACATTTGGGAATCAATCTAAGGTAATATTGCGGGATGGAAAAATTGTGATGACCGATCAAGAAACTGGATTGAGTCAAACATCAATCGAAATTACTGAAGACACTGATAATATCGGTATGGGTGATTTTCCGGGATTTGCAAATCTCACGTCAGGATATATTCCCATTGTTAAAACTTCCATGGTGGTTTATGATTCATTGGGGCAGGCACATGAATTAACGATAAATTTAGAAAAAACAGAAAATTCTGGTGAATGGAAAGTTCAAGTAGAAGTGAATGGTTCTGAAACAATTTTGAATGGTGAAACTGGTATGCTATCGTTTGATTCAAATGGAAATTTTCAATCATTTGAATATGAAGATGGTTCAACAGAGTTTACCTTTGATCCGGGTACGGGAATTACACCCCTAAACGTTCAATTTAATTTTGCATCAGAAAATGGGTATTCTGGAGTAACTCAATTCGAGTCCGTTTCCAGTCTTTCCATGAGGAAACAAGATGGAATTCAAGCGGGATTTCTTACAGGAATAAATGTGGATGCAAATGGAATATTAAAAGGACTGTTTAGTAATGGTGAGAAACTTGATTTAGCACAAATTGGAACTGCGAATTTTACCAATTCAAATGGTTTGGAAAAAGTTGCAGGTAGTTTATATGTTGAAACGGCTAGTAGTGGAGATTCCTCCATCAATACAGCAGATGAAAATGGTTCCGTTATAGAATCGGGAGCGTTAGAGATGTCCAATGTGGATTTGGCAAATCAATTTACTCAAATGATAGAAGCTCAAAGAGGTTTTCAAGCAACATCTAGAGTCATGACAACATTAAATGAAGTCATGGATGAAGCATCCAGATTAAAACGATAACAAAAATCTAAACTTAATTTTAATACACTTATGTCTACAATACTATCAAAAGAAGAAATTGATGCCTTATTGACCGATGTCTCAGATAGCGGTGATCCTATCTCTATGACAGACAAAGAAAATAGAGGAATCTGGATGTATGATTTTAAACATCCCAATCTAGTACACAAAAATCAAATTAGACTTATGGAAAATCTACATGATAATTTGATTAAAAATATTAGCGTTTATCTGTCAGAACAATTACGAATGATTGTAGATATGAATCTTGTGGCGGTGGATCAAATACGATATGGCGATTATGTACGATCCATTTCCACACCTGGAGCTCTTTATGTTGGAAAACTGGAAAACCCCGATTCCAAATTTATATTCGAGATAAGTCCTCAACTGGTTATTTTTATCGTTGAAAGGCTCCTTGGCGGGCAAGGAAGTTTTATGGAACAGTCTCGTCCAATTTCACTCATCGAAAAACGAATTATGAATCGAATGATTCAAATAGTAAGTAAAGAAGTTCAGACAGCTTGGCATCCATTAAAAAAAATTAATTGTCAAATTACTCGGTTCGAACATAATCCGGAATTTGTACAAATTATTCCAGCATCTGAATCGGTTGTGATAATATCAATCGAAGCAAAAGTTAGAGGAAATTCGACGTTGATGAATATTTGTTATCCTTATAAATGGATTACCTCCTTACTATCATCTCTCGATTTAAAGGAACAATTTTTATTAGGTGAAAAAGAACCTACCATCACGGGATCAGACAAAGTCGCACATAGTGTAAATCAAACTAAAATGATGTTAAGAGCGGTTTTAGGAAAAGTGAATATATCCGTTCAAGATTTTATCCAACTTGAATGCGATGATGTATTAACTCTAAACACTCGTATCTCACAAGATATACCCATCACCGTTAACAATAAGAAAATATTTTCGGCAACCGTTGGGCAATATCATCAAAGATATTCGTGTCGAATAAATTCAGTTACTACAGGAGAAGAAAATGAGTAACCTAGATCGAAATAGTTTAAACGAATGGTTAAGTAGCAATCAGGATTCAATAACAGAAAGTATCCAAGATGTATTGAATCAAAAATCAATAAAAGTATCTTCCGAAATACCAGAAGATCTTCTGTTTAATGAACAGGCATTAGGTGAGGAATATCCTCTGTTAGGAATTCAATTTTCAACATCCGAGGAGTCTTCTAATCTCTACCATATTTTTACATTGGGGATGGATTCAGGTTCGGCAATTTATTCCATGATGAGTGGAAAAAAAATAAAAGAATTCCTACCGCAGGACCATAGCGAAATTTTAGAAAATGGGATTGAGAAACTATTATTAAAAACATCGGAATTGATTGGAAAAAATGATACGAATTTTTCCTTTAAAAATGTGACGGTTTCGGTTTTTGATTCAGCAGAAGAATTTTCAAAAGCACTTCCAGAGAATGGCGGTGTTGCAGCCATTCATAAACTCATAATCGAAAAAGATGTAATCCAAGTGTACCAATATTCATGGGGTTCCACTGAATCAGCCGATGATTTTGTGGATGTATCTCAAGCGGAGTTTGATACGTTTACGTCAGAGAATGGTGACAACGGTACTCCAAGAAATATTGATATGTTATTGGATGTTGAATTAGAAGTATTGGTTGAATTAGGTCGCAAATCTATGAAAATTCAAGATGTCTTGAAATTGGGAAAAGGCTCTTTAATTGAATTGGACAAATCTGCAGGTGAGCCATTGACTATCTATGTAAATAACAGAAAACTTGCGGAAGGTGAAGTGGTGGTGGTGGATGATAATTTTGGAATTAGAATCACAAAATTGGCTTCCACTAAAGAAAGAATCAAAAGTTTGGGATGATCCAACTTAAACGATTCGTTGAAAAACATAGGGGAAATTCAACGGTTAATCCTAAGGTTGCACTAATAGTTGCAGCATTACTTGTCATCATAGTGTTTATGATGTTTCCAGGTGAGGGAAATGGGAATAAATCTCCTCAATTAGAGACGGGGCAAAATGGACAAACAGTCCCTTTTCAATCCAATTACTCCCAATATTTACTGAAGACTTTAGGTATAACCGGAGTTATAATTATTTTTATCATCCTTGGTTTGCGCTGGTATAAAAGCAAATTTTCCATCGACAGTGAATATTTTTCTATGGAGGTTATAGGAAAACAACATATTAGCCCGAAACAATACTTGATGATGGTTGAAATTGACGGAAAAAAATTATTGATGGGAATAACGGATCAATCTATTAATCTGGTGAAAGATTTTAGCGATGAAATTCAATCGAACACATGAAATCCCAAGGTCCGAAATTAACTTCACATTTCAACCCAAATTATTATATTAAAATGACCAAGTTTAATCCAAAAAAGATGGGAATCATCTTCATTGCATTCATTCTTCCCGGTCTTACCAAAGCTCAAAATATACTCCCGAAAATTACCATGGGACTGGAGAAAGCATCTGCCCCCTCAGATTTTGTTCTCACAATGCAGATTGTTTTTCTCATAACCATATTATCTTTAGCACCTTCTATTTTGATTATGATGACTTCATTTACACGACTTGTTGTCGTATTCCATTTTTTACGGTCTGCTTTGTCAACTCAAACCGTCCCTTCAAACCAAATTTTGATTGGATTGGCACTGTTTATATCTGTGTTCATAATGAAACCGGTAATCACAGAAATCAACGATACAGCACTACGTCCCTATTTGAATGAAGAAATTACGCAGGAAGAAGCAGTGGAAATTGCAGCGATACCCATAAAATCGTTTATGTTAGATCAAACTCGAGAAAGGGATATTGGACTCTTCCTTCAATTGAGACAAGCTGATAAACCTACGTCATTAGAAGACTTATCCATATTTACAATTATTCCTGCATTTATCATAAGCGAGTTAAAAACTGCATTTCAAATTGGGTTTTTATTGTATCTACCTATGTTGGCAATTGATATGGTGGTATCTAGTGTGTTGCTTTCCATGGGAATGATGATGTTACCTCCCATCATGATTTCATTACCTTTTAAATTGCTTTTATTCGTTTTAGTAGATGGATGGTATCTTGTTATTGAATCATTGGTTAAAGGATTTTCTTAATGACTCCGGATTTTGTAGCTTATATCAGCAGAGAAACTTTGATCACCGTTTTGTATATAGCCACACCGCTATTAGGAACGACGTTATTGGTTGGATTAGCAGTTGGAATTTTTCAAGCCGTTACATCCATTCATGAAATGACGTTAACCTTTATTCCGAAAATGGCGGTTGTAGCATTGGTACTTTTAATACTCACTCCATGGTTTTTGGATGTGTTGGTTAATTTTACACAAGAGATTATGTACCAAATTCCATTTATGTCTCCCTAAAATCAATTGAATGATTCAATGAAATTTTATATTCTATTGGTTAATTAATTACCCTCTTAATGTAAATTTATCATGGTTCCATTTTTTGATTTAGTTGACCGCTTACCGGTATTGGTTCCAGGATATATGTTGGTATTCACTCGATTGTCAGCTATGCTCATGACGTTGCCTATTTTTAGTTATCCCATGATTTCCGTTAAAGCAAGAATAATGTTTGGATTGATTTTAACAGTGATCATTGGACCCCTTTTAAATTTGGGAACCATCCCACATATAACAAATCTATGGGTGTTATTTGGTCTTGTGGGTCGAGAAATAATAATTGGATTGATTATAGGATTCGGAGCACGAATTATTTTTGAGGGATTCGCAATTGCTGGAGGTATCGTAGGACTTCAAATGGGAATGGGGATAGCAAATGTTATGGATCCAAACAGCAGGGAGCAAATTCCGATTATTACTCAGTTTTGGTTGCCAATTATGATCCTATTGCTTTTAGCAGTAGATGGACATCATTTTTTTATCAAAACGATGTTTGGGAATTTTCAAATGATTCCTCTGGGCATAGGAGAATTATCTCCTGAAGCTGGAGAAACCATTGTAAAGGGGGGGTCCAGAATTTATGAAATTGGAGTACGATTTGCAGCTCCATCCATTGCATTTTTAATTTTAATTGATGCAGGTGTTGGGTTTATGGCTCGTACTATGCCTCAGTTAAATGTGTTTTTTATCACCCTTCCATTAAAAATTTTATCAGGACTCATTATGCTTTTAGTGTCTTTAAATGTGTTCCAAATCTTGTTTGATTCGGTTTATGATGAGATTATTGAGTTCACAGGATTGTTAATTCGACAGCTTTCAGGATCATAAATGCCAACACAAGATAAACATAGCCGTACAGAAGCTCCGACTCCAAAAAAAAGAAAGAAGGAAAGGGAAAAAGGGAATGTAGCTAGAAGTGTTGACGTTAATTCCGTAGCGGTATTAATCGGTGGTATTTTAGCATTAAAATATATGGGACATAGTGTCTTAAATGGTGTTACTAAGTTTACAACCCAAATTTATGCTACATTGATGACTACTCGATTTGACACCCAATCCATCAGTAGTTATTTTCAAAATGGAATCCTGTATTTTTTTGATGTTATTAGTCCCATTCTTGGTGTGATAATGGTGGTAGGATTGGCAAGTAATATTGGACAAGTGGGTTTATTTTTTTCTGTCAAAGCCATTACACCCAAATTTAGTAAAGTAAATCCTATTAAAGGCATAAGTCGGTTATTTTCAGCCAAATCCATGGTAGAATTCATTAAAGGGATTTTCAAATTAACCATCATTGGAATCATCGCCTATAGTGTGATTCATGGACATTTAAAAGATTATTATACCATTTCAAATATTGGATCTATGGGTATTTTGAGTTTCATTGGAGACAATTTATTCGAATTAAGTATTAAAATAGCCGTGGTCTTGATTTTCCTAGCAGCAGCAGATTATGCCTGGCAAAACTATGATTATGAGAAAAATATTAAAATGACAAAACAGGAAGTCAAAGAGGAACAAACTCAGGAGAGAGGAAATCCTGAAGTGAAAGGCAGAATAAAATCTTTACAAAAACAATTAAGTCGAACACGGATGATGAATGCGGTTCCCGATGCTACTGTCGTCGTAACAAACCCGACACACATTGCTGTGGCTTTACGGTATTCACCCAATGAACCCTCCGATGCTCCAAAAGTTGTTGCTAAAGGACAACGTAAAATCGCTGAACGTATCAAGAAATTAGCGACTGAACATCAAATTCCAATTATTGAAGATAAACCTTTGGCACGAACTTTGCACCAATCATTGGAGATAGGAATGGAAATTCCTCCTCTATTTTATCAAGCAGTAGCTGAAATATTAGCAAAAGTATATCAGTTGCAGAAACAAAATCCATACATAAGCGGAACAATGGCAAATGGCTAATAAAGAGAATACAAGATTTGCTTCCATACTAGGAACTAACAGCAGTACCATGTTGGGAATTGCTGTTATGTTAATTTTGGGGGTGATGTTATTACCCATGCCCACATTTCTTATTGACATGTTTTTGGTTATGAATATCACAGGTGCTTTGGTGATCATATTCGTAGCATTATATGTTCTGAGACCCTTGGAATTTTCTGTATTTCCTGGATTACTTTTGATTATTACACTATTTAGACTATCATTAAATGTAGCCACAACCCGATTGATTCTAGGGGATGCTTATGCGGGAGAAATCATAGAATCCTTTGGAAATTTTGTTGTGGGTGGAAATTACATTGTGGGTGCTGTTATTTTTCTGATTTTGGTTATAATAAATTTCGTGGTTATTACCAAAGGTGCTACACGAATCGCTGAAGTTTCTGCACGCTTTACCTTGGACGCAATGCCGGGGAAACAAATGGCAATCGATGCGGATTTAAACGCAGGATTAATAGATGACATCCAAGCCAGAGAACGAAGGGAAACTATTTCTAGAGAAGCAGATTTTTACGGTGCAATGGACGGAGCAAGTAAATTTGTCCGGGGAGACGCCGTCGCAGGAATCCTTATGACAGTCATCAATATCATTGGTGGATTAGCCATCGGAACATTACAGTTAGGAATGGCACTGGGTGAAGCGGCATCGACATACACTTTATTGACAATTGGAGATGGTTTGGTGGCTCAAATACCAGCTTTGATAATTTCAACAGCCGCTGGAATTATTGTCACTCGAGCAACAAGTGAATCTGATTTTGCAGCAGATATCCAATCACAGATAACCAAGCAACCGAAAGCCGTTATAGTAAGCTCGGCAGTGATTGGACTCATTGGTTTGATGCCGGGGATGCCATTTTTCCCATTTGCAATTATGTCTGGAATCTTATTTACTGTAGGATATCTTGCATCGAAATTTAAACATGATACAAAAGAGGATGATGACACAGAAGAATCACCCATGGTTGAAGAAGAAAAAATTGAATCATTTTTACATCCCGACCCATTCGAGATTGAAATTGGATATGGATTAATTCCCCTTGTTGATGCAAATCAAGGCGGAAATCTTTTAGATAGGATTTCTACAATTCGTAAAAGTCTGGCAATAGAATTGGGGATTGTGGTTCCACCTATCAGGATTCGTGATAATATTCAATTAGGATCTAGTGAATATGTATTTAAAATTCATGATGTGGAAGTTGTAAAGGGTGAAGTTATGTTGGATTATTTTCTGGTATTAAATCCCAACGATAGTATTGAATTAGTAGGTGTGGACACTACCGAACCAACATTTGGATTACCTGCAAAATGGATATCAAAAGATCAAAAGGAGAGGGCAGAAGCATCTGGTTTTACAGTCGTGGAACCTCCTGCGGTAATTGCAACTCACTTAATGGAAGTATTAAAAGGGAAAGCTTGGAAGCTTTTTGACAGACAAGAAACTCAAAGGATGTTAGACCATTTAAAAGAAACTCACGGTGCTGTAGTTGAAGGATTAGTCCCGGAATTATTACCATTAGGTACCGTTACTCAGGTTCTGAAAAATTTATTAAAAGAAAAAATACCCGTTCGAAATTTAGTCATTATTTTAGAAACGTTAGCAGATTATGCAGCCATGACAAAAGACACAGATACATTGACGGAATATGTCAGAATTTCACTCGCCGATACCATTACAAATGTATTTAAAAATGGTAATATAGACGTTGCGGTTACCACATTTGATTCCCGATTAGAAGATCAAATTATGAGTGAAATCAAGGCTGGAAAAGGCAATTCCCGTAATTTAGGGTTGACTCCTGAACAAGTCAATATGCTATTTAAATCCATTGGTGAAAATATCGAAAAAATGATAGTTGATAATCGTCGTCCAACACTTCTTGTATCCCCTCAAATTAGACGATATGTTCGAAACTTCATTGAACCGGTTTTACCCAATGTATCCGTATTGTCTTATTCCGAACTTACATCCGATACACATTTGAACACATTTGGTTCAATTCAATTTCCTAATGATGCATAAAACATATTGTGGTAATTTATTCTCAAAAGGTTTAAGTTTGAATTCAGTGAATCCCAATTTATATTTGTTTGAATCAAAAATGATAGTAAATAATAAAATTTTATCAAAAATCCACAGTTTAAAATGGTAAAAATAACTCCCAAAAATCATCTTAAATTATAGTCTAATGAATAATTTGAAACAATTTTCGCTTTCGGTTTTGAAAATGGATAAACTTCATCCGGAAATTATTGCTGTTACTAGTGGAAAAGGTGGTGTAGGCAAATCAAATATAAGTGTAAATCTTGCACTTTTAATGTCAAAAATGAAAAAAAGGGTTTTATTAATCGATGCTGATATTCATTTAGGAAATGTAGATTTGCTTTTGGGAATCCGACCAAATTATTCAATTGCAGATGTTATAAAAGGTGAGGTGGAGATGAAGGATGTCATCACCAAAGGACCTGGTGGAATTGATATTTTACCAGCGGGATCTGCAATTTTAGACATGTTGGATTTAGAAAATAATATTCTTCAAAAACTTGGTGATTCTTTTAGTCAATTTGATCATCAATATGATACAGTCATAGTTGATACAGGAGCAGGCATTCATAATGCTGTGATGTCGTTTGTAGTAGGTGCTGATAAAATTATTTTGGTTGTCACTCCTGATCCAGCTTCAATCGCAGATTCGTACGGAATGGTGAAAGTAATTCGACATTCAAACCCACATGTCCCTGTGGTTATGGTATCAAATATGGTTGAGAATGAAGAAAATGGTGAATCGATGTTTAAAAAAATGAACCTGATGGTTCAACGATTTTTGAATAGTTCTTTGATTTATGGAGGATCTATCGTTAAAGATAATCTTATACAATATTCGGTTCAAAAACAAAAACCAGTATCTCTATTTTATCCAAATTCTGTTCCGGTGAATTCTCTAAGAATGATTACCCGTAGATTAATGAAAATGCCGGTTACGGATACCAAAAAAAGAGACAGTTTTTTCGAGCGATTTATGAATTATAAGCATGTAGAAATAGAACCTGCCAATGGATAAATTTCCACATAAAATTGCATTAATTATTGCATTGATTAGTTTTATAATTAGTTTGGCAATAAATATTTCAATTTTCACAGGAATAATCAGAAGTATAATAGTCTATATTGGTGTTTTATTTGTGTTTTTCGTAGGTGGATTACTGATGAAATGGGGAGTTGTTATGATGTCTCCAAATGAAGGAACTTCCCTTGATGAAGAACAAAAATTAAATCAAAGTGCTTGATATCTCATGATTCAGCAACATAAAAAAATGGATGGTGAAGCTTTAGTTAGAGAATATTGCAATACCGGAAATGAATTAATTAAAGATCAAGCAGTTCGAGCCTTTTTACCCTTAGTAAGGCACATCGTAGGAAAAATTAATGTTGGAACCTATTTGAATCTTCAAAGAGATGATTTGTTTCAATTTGGAGTGGTGGGTCTCTTATTTGCATTGGGAAGATTTGATCCTGAGAATGGTACCGCATTTAAAACCTATGCTTATCGAAGGATTCATGGGGAGATAATTGATGCATTGAGAAGAACGGGTATTTTGTCCAGAGATCAAATGCAGAAATTGTCGAAGGTAAATGCAGCGAAAGAAAAACTTTCCAGGGATTTAGATCGTGAACCTTCTCTGTTGGAACTTCAAAATGAAACAGGAATAAAACACAATGATATTAGCAAGGTATTACATTTAGCCCAATTGAATTTACCTGTGTCTCTGGATGACTCTTTCGCAAATGATGACGGTGAGAGTTTGTCCAGAATGGATATAATGGAGGATAAAAACCAACCTTCTCCAGAAGAAGAAATGGATGAATCGGAATTGCGAGATGAATTGAAAGGTCACATCCAGGCATTATCTGAACGAGAACGACTTATTCTTGCGTTATATTATTATGAAAATTTAACCCTTTCCGATATAGGTACTGTACTAAACCTATCCGAAGGGAGAGTAAGCCAAATATTAAGTCAGACTCATTCTGAATTGAAACAAAAGATGAAACATAAATCCAATGTCTGAAGACTCAATCAGAAATGTCAATATTTCCCAACCGGAAACCATTCACAAATTGGAACACGCTACGGATAAGCCTATGAAAAGGGAAAAGCGTAAAAAAGGATATAATCCTAAAAGAGAAAAAGATTCAGTAGAAATTCAAACCAAAACACAACTTGAAACTGAACCGGCAGACATTGAAGATGGTGAAGAAGAAAATATCAACGTTTCTGATGAAGTTTCTATCAATATTCTTGTAAAATAAACACTATCTTTAATAAATAGATTCTAACGTTGTTTTAACAAGAATGAGGCCTAACCAATTTTTATCCATTGATATTCATCACTATAAATTTGGGGTAAAATGATTTGATTAGGTATGTAAATACCATCGACAAATAGCATGATTTAAATTGATGTTTAACTTTTAATCCGTCTCATGATTATTCAAAATCAAGTGTATCTATTTAAAAATTCTTCTCTGATGTAGTGATGGAAAAATTCACCGTTGAATATGAACTCAAATCCGGTTTGGATTCTCTATACAAAAATTTAAAAAAAGATCAGATTATACAGGGGAGAATTATTGATTGTATTGAACCTAATGGGTACTTGTTAAGAATCCATGGATTTAATATACTGACTCAATCAAATGGTACATTTAAAAAGTTTGATGAAATCAAATTAATGGTAAGGGAAGTGGATTCCCATTTAATATTAGATTTGATCCCCCAAAAAATAGAAAATAAGCTATCGACAAACCATAATATAGATGTAATTATTTCATAGATATGACACTAAAACAAAAGTCCAATTCACAACTTACCCAAGATTATGCTACAACCATAATGATTTTGGAGCATCTTCCAGATGCCATTTTTATTTTGGATTCTAAAGGCGTGATTCAATATGTCAATAAAAGTACCCTCGATATGCTTCAAACTAATTTTGAAACTTTGAAAGGACGATTAATTGATGACTTATTTGTCAAAAATGGATCTTCGAAAGAGGAAAATGATTCAATTGAAAAACAAATAAACAAAGGAAATATTCAAAATTTAGATACTCAGCTCATATTTAAAGGCATTACTGTTCCGGTTTATGCGAGTTTTAGTGTAGTAGAAAATGACAAAGGTGAAAATAATTTTATTTTAGTTAGTGCTAAAGATGCGGCATTTCAAAAAGCGTTAGAAAAAGAGCTTAAACATCAACAAATACTCACCATTTCCAGAGATAGAATCCGTGCTTTAGGTGAGTTGTCTGTTGGATTAGTTCACACCATCAGTCAACCTCTTACCAGTTTAGAGATGCGTTTAGATTTAATGCGAAAGGATTCAAAAAAGAGAAAAGGGAAACTAACTGAAACCGCTTTTAAAGAATTGGAAAGATTGATATCTCAGATCAATAACAATATCCAAGTTATTCGATTATTTGCAAATCAAACGGAAGATGAAAGTATCGGAATGGTCAACATTGCCCAATCCATTCGAAATGCTCATAAACTGGTGGAATATGAATTATTAAAAAGAAAAATAAATTTTTCCATCGAATTGAGTGATGACCTTCCGTTCATTGTTGGAAATGCACTATTACTCGAACAGGTTTTCGTCAATTTAATAATTAATTCCAGAGATAGTCTGGAAAGAACTGAATCTTTTATACGAATAAAATCAAAAATAATAAACAAAAAATGGATTGAGATCTATGTGATAGACAATGGAAAGGGTATTCCTAAAGGACAGGAGAACCAGTTGTTTGATCCATTTTTTACAACCAAAGACACATCTGATAATCCCGGATTGGGATTGACTATTTCCCATGAAATTGTGAGTTCAATGGGTGGTGATATATTTCTAAATTCAAAATGGGAAGAATCAGAAACTTGTTTTGTTGTGAGAATACCGATTGAACAAGAAAATGAACGGGACCAATTGGCTAATTTGATTGAACTGTTACATACCGATAAGGAAAAAATTAGATGAAGAAAGAGAGTACAATTAGGAATATAATTAATCTAACCCAAAGTGAGAAATCGGAAAAAGACATCTATTCTGATATTTGTATCTATGCTGGCAAATTTATCCAATTTCAATCTGCTTCCTTATTTGTATATGATGAAGAAAATAAATCACTTTCACACGAATATCAATATGGTTCAGATATAGTTGAATTGGTTTCTCAATTTAAATTTGATGGCGGATCTGGGTTTTCAGGTTGGATTATAAAACAGAAAAAACCAGTCATTGTATCCTCACTTACTCATGTTCAGATTCAAAGAGATACTCAATTTCAATCCTTTGCCTCTTTACCCTTATGGGTTGGAAAAAAACTTTTTGGAGTTCTAAACTTTGGTCATTCTGAAAAAGGTAAGTATTCAAAAAATGATATGGAATTACTCCAAAGTTTATCAGCAGAAATATCACTCATTTTTGAACAGATTTATTTCCGTAAAAAAATGGAAATTGCCAACAAACATATTGAATCCATTGAATCAAAATTATCCATATCTACCCGTGAATTAACAGAATTAAAGGACTCTGCAGCCATTGGAAAAATCGTAATAAAAATTAGAAATGAGATGGAAAAACCATTGTCCTCAATTTTGGGATTAGCAGAAATTCTAGACCTATCCATTCATACTTTATCACCATCCCGAATAAAAGAGACGCTAAAAGCGATTGTGATTGAAACAAAAAAAATTAATAAAATCTTAAATAAGATTACGGATAGTCCAAAGCAATAATACTTTTTTTGTTCTCCATATAACATATTTCATTTTCCAAATATTCATTCCATTACAATTCATTGGTATATACTAGTAAACAAGGATTGTAATTTTTGGTGTGTCTCCTAAAGCGACATTCTAAAAAATTTATTGAAAAGTAAAAAATAGGATATAGAAAATTTTAATCATTTAAATTGATTACTCTCAATGTTTCCACATGGTAAACCAAAGGAAAATTCTTCCTATTTAATTTCCTAATATTCCCGATAAATGCGGATTTAAAATCTAATATATCCAAAACAAATATATTATTACTTCCTATATTATTGTAGTTATAGAATATAGTTAATATAATAATTTATACATATTTCATCTGGCATTCCTCTTGTCATTTATAAAATTACTGGTAAAAAATATGAAAATTAATTTCAACAGACTTCAACATGCTCTTTCGTCTCACACGTTTAAGAACGATCTAATTTCAAATAATTTAGCAAATCTAAATACAACCGGATATAAAAGAGATATCATGTTCATGGATTTGATGGACGTATTTGAGTTGAACAGTGATAATAAAAATGTTATTACAGAATTCAGCCAAGGAACTTTAAAAGAGACGGGGAATCCATTAGATGTAGCAATTTCGGGGAAAGGGTTTTTTGTTATTGAGAAAGATGGTAAAGAGTATTATTCAAGAGATGGACATTTTACGGTTGACAAAAATGGAATTTTAATCAATTCTGGAGGACTAAAGGTTATGGGACAAGGTGGTGAAATCAATGTATCTATGGATGGTACTAAGACAGGAGATTTTTCCATTAGTAAACTTGGTGAAATTTTTGTGAATGACGAATACATTGATTCATTAAAAATTGTAGATTTTCAAGATTATTCCCAATTAAGAAAAGAGGGGATTAATTTATTTATGCCAATAAACAACACAGAACCATTTGAACCTGAAATGTACATGCTATTACAACGGAATTTAGAAGGCTCAAACGTCAATTCCGTCAATGAAATGGTGGAATTAATAACGGTTCAAAGAAACTTTGAAAGTACTCAGAAAGCAGTCAAGACTCTTGATGATGCTTTAGGTAAAGCGGCGAACGATATTGGTCGCTATAGATAACAACTAACTAATGGAGAAATAAACAATGCTTCGATCTTTAAGAACTGCCGCTTTGGGTATGACTGCACAACAGTTAAACGTTGATACCATCGCACACAATTTGGCAAATGTAAATACAACGGGTTATAAAAAAAGTACAGTAGAATTTCAGGATTTACTTTATGATAATATTGAATCTGGTGATGCTAGCAATCAGGATGGATTAGAGAAACCGGGAGAAATCCAAGTTGGATTAGGTAATAAACCAATTTCCACCTACAAATCGTTTTCTCAAGGAAATATTGCAGAAACCGGAAATTCTTTAGATCTCGCTATAAATGGAAAAGGATTTTTTCAAATCACCCAACCGGATGGTAGTTTTGTCTATACAAGAGATGGAGCATTTCGTATAAACTCTCAAGGAAATATTGTGAATGCTTCTGGATTAAAAGTATACCCTGACATTTCACTTCCTGAGGGAGTAACCAGCATTAAAATCAGTCAAGATGGTGTCCTGTCTGTATTAATTGATGGGCAAGTTGAACCGGAGGAAATGGGACAATTTGAATTGGCAACATTCATGAATCCCGCTGGATTAAAAGCAATTGGAGGAAATTTATTTGAACGAACCGAAGCGTCAGGCGAACCCTCGTATGGAAATCCCGGGGACAATGAATTCGGAGTGTGCATTCAAGGATATTTAGAAAAATCAAATGTAGATGTTGTTGAAGAGATGGTGAATTTAATTGTATCGCAACGATCTTATGAAATTAATTCTAAGGCGGTTAAAACTGCAGATGAACTTTTACAAATGACCAATAGTCTCAAAAGATAGAATGGTTTTACTTAATAGAATTATTTGGTTTTTGTTTTCCGCAAATGTTTTCCTTTTCGCAGTTGAATTTGAATCGTTCAGCCCGGTTAACTTATCAATAAAAAAGTACTTCGCTGAAAATTTTGAGGTAAACAAAAATGAAGTGGAACTAAAAATCATTCATCAACCTGCATTTGAGGGTGATGAAAATTGGATAGTTGTTCCCGAAGATTCACATAAATTAGGGCACCAAACCATTTTTCTTAAAAATCAAAATAATCAGAAAAAATATCCTGTTACCATTGATATATCTGTAAAACTACCTGTATGGGTTGCGAATCAAAAAATTCATAGAAAAGTAGACCTCAAATTGAACATGTTTTCAAAACAAAAAAAATGGATATCACGAGATTTCCATCGTTTTGTATTAGATCAAAATGACCTGGTTGGTACCATGTCTATTCAAGTGATAAAAAAAGGTAAAATATTAATGCAAAATATGATTAAAACCCGGCCAGATGTAGTTCGTGGAAATCTTATTCATGTGGAATTAATTTCGGGTAACCTCATTATTGAGACTAAAGGTAAAGCAAGGACTAATGGATTTATGGGGCATCAAACAGATGTTATTTTAGATAAAACCGGTAAAACATTATCGGGAGAAATTGTCAATAGTAATTTAGTGAGAGTGGAAGTAAATTGAAATTTTATAACAAAATCAAAAATTCTATTTTTATTGGAACAATCATTTTAGGTGGAAATTCTTTTGTACTTGGTCAAATGGAAGATTTCTCTGTTACTTCTATTTACTCTGATATCAAAGCACATAAAATTGGGGATTTAATTACGGTGCAAATAATTGAGTCATCAAATGCTTCCAGAGAATCCAAAGTAAATAGTAACAGTGCATCCGGAATGTCTATGGATGGAAATGTTGCTGGATCTCTAACGGATTATTTGCCTCTTTTCGGTGCTTCCAGTAAAATTTCCAATTCAATGGATGGATCCGAGGGTACAGAACAGAGAGATCAATTAACCGGAAAAATTTCTGCTACCATTATAAGGGAGACGGAAAATGGTATGTTTTTTATAGAAGGGAAAAGAATATTAGAGGTCAATGGGGAAAAAAATACTATCGAATTAGATGGTTATGTACGTGAGAGAGATATTTCCACAAATAATACTGTTTATTCCTATAATATTGCCAATGCGAATATAGTTTATAGCAAAGGTGGAACCATAGAAAATGTCTTAAATCCGAGGAAAATGCAAAAATGGTTAACGTGGGGGGTCGGTTTGGGATTGGTAGGGTTAGCATTTATTGGTCCTTTAACTTTTTAAATTGATGTTCAAAAGAAAATATTTTATAATAGTATTCGGTTTGACTTTATTGTGGAGTGAGGTCAGATTAAAGGATATCGTGCGAGTTGAGAATACGAATAGTGAATCTCTCATTGGATATGGTCTGGTAATTGGATTAGGAGGAACCGGAGACAGATCAACAGGAATGCGGGGAGCTGTTTTTACCGTTCAATCTATTAGTAATATGCTTGATAGGTTTGGTGTAACTATTCCTAAAAAGGAATTACGAACTCGTAATGTTGCGGCGGTAATGGTAACCGGTTCAACTCCTCCGTATGGAAGGAAAGGAACTTCATTTGATATAGTGGTTTCTTCCTTAGGAGATGCAACCAGTTTAGAAGGAGGAGTTTTATTAATGACACCTCTTATGAGTAGCACCGGTGAGAAATGGGGTGTGGCTCAAGGTCCTGTGTCGGTGGGAGGATATAATATAGAAACTGAAGCAGGTGAGCGACTCAGAAAAAATCATGCCCAAGTGGGAAGAATTCCAGGGGGAGCTCAATTAACTAAGGAAATTCCATTTTCAGAATTGGATATTGATAAGCCACTGAGATTAATGTTGAATACTCCTGATTATTCTACTGCTACTCATATAACTGATAAAATTAATGAAAATTTTGGCGGATATTATGCGGGCAAATTAGCCCAACCCATAAACGCTGCACTTGTCGAAATTGCCTATCCGGAATTTATTTCTACATCAGGAGATATTTCATATTTTATTGCATCTATTGAAACCTTAATGGTAGCCACAGACATTGAAGCCAGAGTCGTAATAAATGAGAGAACTGGTACTGTAGTAGCTGGTGGAAATGTTGTGATAGATGAAATTTTGATTTCCCATGGTGATTTAACCATTCATACTAAGGTTAAACCGGTGATTTCTCAACCTTCACCTTTGAGTGAAGAAGGTGAGACTGTTGTGGAAAAGGTCTCTAAAACAACTGCTGAGGATATGAATTATAGTACTGGAGTCATACCCACCACCACATCTGTAAGTGATTTAGCTTCTGCTTTAAATGAAATGGGATTAAAACCCAGAGACATCATCGCCATTTTTCAAGCCGTTAAGCAGGCAGGGGCTTTAAATGCAAAACTTATTATCATGTAAAGAAGAATTTTAGAAATGAACATTAATACAGTAGAAAAAATTGAACTGGTTAATTCCACTGAAGCACGTGATGTTAAACTTCGAGAAACCAGTAGAAAAATGGAAGCAGCATTTCTCACTTATGTATTTAAAACCATGGAAAAAACTATACCAAAATCAAAATTATCGGGAGCAGGTGGAAATAATTTAGCCACAATGATGTTTAGTACGGTGATGGCTGATGCAGTTTCAGAACAAGGTGGAATTGGGTTAGGAGACCAAATTTATCAATCTCTCAAAACGTTGGATGAAATCCCGAATTTAGAGGATTTGAATTTGGATGGTATAACCAACTCAATCCATTCTATGCATTTATTAAATAGTGACATAAAAAAATAAAATGGACAACAACAATCAGTTTAAATTTGAAAATTTGTGTCGATCTCTTAGTGAGGAATTACAGCTTTACGATGATCTGATTAACGCAATGAAAACCAAGCAAAAAGCCATTGTCAACGGAGAAAATAAAACAATCAAATCTGCAATTTTCAAGGAACAAGAAATTTCCCAATATATAATAAAACAAATGGATAAAAGGAATAAAATAACTCAAACCATTTCTTTGAAAACCGAACAGAATTCGGAAAAAATGACCCTAACCCATTTGATCAATCGTGCGAGTTCCAAATTTAAACAAAGATTGGAGGACATTCGAAAAAAAATGCATTTGAGTGTCCTTGAAATTGATAAAATCAATCGGGAAAATAAATATCTCCTTTCAGCTTCAATCTCCCATGTAAAAGATTTAGTCAATGTTTTTTTAACACACGGAAAGAAAATTCATAATCATTATGGGGTGAATGGTTCTATGAGAATAAACCAAAAAGAAAACAGAGTTTTAGATTTTAAGATATAAGTAACTATGTCGATTCTACGAATATTTGAAACCAGTAAACGGTCACTATTAAGTCATCAATCTGCTATTAATACCACGGCAAATAACATTGCAAATGTTTATGCAGAGGGATACAATCGTAGATCTGTCGATTTATCTAAATTATCATTAGGGTTTGGAAACATGTCTGAATCATCAGTCACCCGAGTAAAAAATAGTTTTTTAGATAATCAAATTTGGTTTGAGAATCAGGCTTTGGGTAAGGAATCTGTTAGCGAAATGTTGCTAAATCAGGTTGAGTCTGTTTTTGGTGAACCGGGAGATTCTGGATTATCTAATATTCTTAATGAATTTTGGAATTCGTGGACAAATTTATCGAATAACCCCGAAAGTGACTCTGCTCGTTCATTAGTTCGAGATAAAGGAGAATTACTGAGTAATACGTTTAATCGGTTAGATAAGAATCTAAAAAATCTTCAAACTCAGTCCGCAAATGAATTACAACATAAAGTAAATGAAATTAATCAATTGGTCAGTCAATTGGGTACAGTAAATAGTCAAATTGACATCCATCGTTCCGATGATTTATTAGACCAGAGAGATGTTCTTATAATGGAATTGTCTGAAAAAATTGATGTTCATATTACTGAAAGTGAAACGGGTAGTGTTGAAGTATTATCCGGTGGTCATATTTTGGTATCTGAAGATTTTGTAAATCAACTTAAACTTAAATTATCCCAAAAACAAAATGGATCATTTAAAGCGGAAATTAAAACAATTCAAGGCGAAAAAAATTTGAACATAAAATCAGGAGAAATAGGTGGATTGTTAGAATTTCATAATGATCATATTTCCAGATTCATTCAATCCATTGATAAATTGGCTGTATCGTTGGCAAACGCTATAAACGAGTTTCATGTAGAAGGGTATAACTTGAAAGGATTGTCGGGATGGAATTTTTTCAACGATTCAGTTTCTGGAGCTGGAGATATATCGCTTACACCTGAAATTTTATCAGATGCTTCATTAATTTCCACGTCCTCAGATTCATCAGCACAAGGAAATGGATCGGTAGCACAATCCATAGCGGATTTACAATACGATGGAATTGTTGAGGAAAAAACAATTTCTGATCAATATAATACGATTATTGCTGATGTGGGAAATAGAGTTCAAGAAGCGACATTTATTCGACAAAATCAAGAGAAAATCGTATCTCAATTGCACATTAAAAAAGCATCCATTTCTGGTGTTTCTCTTGATGAAGAAATGACTCAACTTATTCAATATGAACAAGCATACGAAGCTTCAGCGAGAATGATTTCAACAATCGATGAATTAATGCAGACCATTTTATCAATGGGATAAATATGAAGATTTATTTGAAAAAATAAAAGGAAGAAGAGATGCGAATTACAGAATCAATGATAACAAAAAGTTTATTGTCCAGTATTAATCGAAATAAGGAGAGTATGCATTCAATACAAAAATCCATAACCACAGGAAAAGAAATTGAAAAGTCCTCCGATGATCCAGTACAATTTTATCGTGCAAATCGATTTAGACAAAGTTTGAAACAAAACGAGCAGTATTTAGAAAATATTCAAAATGCGAACGGTTGGCTTATGGCAACTTCAGGAAGTCTGGACAGTATGTTGGATCAAGTCATTGCTTTGAGAGAGAAAGCAATCCAAGGAGCTGATGATTCACTCGATGCAGGAAGCCGACTTCATATAGCAAATACCGTAAAAAATATTATTGAAGATTTAATTAGTTTATCCAATGAATCCTTTATGGATAAAAATTTATTTTCTGGAACCAAAACAAAAATTCAATCACCTTTCGAATATGATGGTAATACGGTTAATTACAATGGAAATGTAGGAAAAATGAATCGAAGAATTTCGGAAAATTTTACCATAAATATTAACATCAATGGTCAAGATTTACTCGATACAAACCTTTTTGATTCTGCATTAAATTTGAAAATTGCATTGGAAAATAATGATGGAAATGCTATTTCTGATGTCATTGGGACATTGGATACTGTTTCAGAAAAATTAATTAGTTTGAATACCGGGATTGGATCCATACAACAACAATTGGATTTAGCTGAAGATCGGTTAAGAACCGCCAACATAAATTTGTCCTCGTTTCTCTCAGATACAGAGGATGTTGATTTGGCAACTGCAATTACAAATTATAATTCTGAAGAAATGGCATATCAAGCTGCATTGTCATCCACTGCAGATATTCTTAGACTTAACATAATGGACTTTTTGAAATGAAAACAGTACTAAACACAACGGACACACATAAAAATATTTATTTACACCGATTCAATTCTGGTGAATACGAAATGTTAAATGGTAATGGAACTGATTTGGATTTAAATAAGGTGATAGAATTTAAACAAGGAATCCCGGGATTTGAGGAATTAACAAAATTCTTGATTGTTCCATTAAAGGAATATCCACCCTTTCAGGTTTTTCAATCTTTGGAAGCTCCTCCCATTGCCATGTTGGTAATTTCAATAGAACATTTTGAATCAAAACAAAATATCATCATTGGGGATAACGATTTAGAACAAATAGGTGCCAAACATCAAAAAGATACCAATACATTTTTTGTGATAAAAATGACTCAAGGAAAAAATCAATTCACTGCCAATACAAAAGCGCCTATTGTGATCAATCCTCATACTCTTATTGGCTGTCAAGTCATTTTGGAACATCCAGAATTAGATATAGAACATCCTTTGGATTTAGCATAATTTATTGAACCATTTAACACGGAAGTTAAATGCTTGTATTGACACGGAAGTCAGGAGAAAAAATTAGAATTGGTAAGGACATTATAGTTTCTGCCTCGAGTCGTTCATCTAGACCGATAAAAATTGGTATTGATGCACCCCGACACATTTCTGTATATCGTGAAGAAATTTATCAATCTGTTAAAAATACAAATAGAGATTCCATAGCAAAAGAATCCATATTTTTAAAGTTTTAAACTAAAAACAAATTTAGAAAAAGAATAAACTATGCAAAAAACAAATAACGAATATTTTGAATTTTCCCGTCCGGAAATCCAATCATTGGTAGACCCAAAATCACAAACAATATTAGATGTAGGGTGTGCTACTGGTATGTTTGGCTCACAGATGAAACAAAAATTAGGTGCAGAGGTTTGGGGCGTAGAGCCAGTTGAAGATATTGGAGAAAAAGCTAAGGATGTTATTGATAAGGTTTATATTGGAAAAATAGAAGATCAAATTAACCAATTACCAAAAAACTATTTTGATTCAATTATTTTTGCAGACGTTCTTGAACACCTTGAAGACCCATATTTAATTTTAGATTTGATCAAAGAAAAGTTATCTGATAATGGTGAAATTATAGCGAGTATACCAAATGTTAGGCATTGGTCAGTATTAAAAGATTTGATTGAAGGTAAATGGGAATATCAGGACGCAGGAATCTTAGATCGGACTCATTTACGATTTTTTACAAAAAGTTCAATAATAAAAATGTTTCAGAATGCTGGTTATAAAATAAATGATATTCAAGCAACAAAATTTGGAGAATACAAAATCTCACCAAAATTATTAAACGCTCTAACTCAATCGGGATTAAACGTGAGCAGTCTAGCTGATGAGACAAACCATTATCAATATCTTATTAAAGTTGCTCCATTAAATTTATTTAAAGGTAAAATTGATGATTTACCATTAGTATCAATAATTATTCTTACTTACAATACTCTAGAGTACACTAAGAAATGCATTCAATCAATTTTGAAGTTTACTAATTATCCATATGAAATCATATTTGTAGATAATGCATCCACGGACGGTACTCCAGAATATTTGCGTGAGTTAGTAGAACAAAATGAAAATTTCCGTCTCATTGAAAACAAAACCAATAAAGGATTTGCTGGAGGAAATAATCAAGGTGTTTCTGTGGCAAAGGGTACCTATGTTATGTTATTAAATAACGATGTTCTGGTTTCGGAGAATTGGTTAACACAATTGGTAAATTCATTGGAAATTTGTGAAAAAATTGGCGTTGTAGGACCCGTAACAAATCATATTAGCGGAAGACAGAGTTATGTAGGGCATTATGAAGGAGATAATTATTTAGAATTTGCAGATTTCATTAAAAAAGAAAATAAAGGAAAACTAACTCCCCGCAGGAGATTAGCAGGATTTGCAATGTTGCTAAGAAAAGACGTTTTTAATTCAATCAACGGATTTGATGAAACGTTTGGAGTAGGAAATTTTGAAGATGATGATTTTAGTTTAAAAATTAAATCAAAAGGATTGGCATTAATGGTGGATGAATCTGTTTTTATTCATCATTACGGAAGTCAAACTTTTAAAGCAAATGACATTGATATATTAGAAAATTTGAAAGAACGATTGCCTATTTTTCAAAAGAAGTGGCCCCAAGTAGATTATGAAGAATTACTGGAGATTAAACATCCTTTGGATGATCAGCATAATCATTTATTATCTTCAGGTATAAACGACCTCGAACAATCCAATTTTACAAACGCTGAAACAAAATTTTTAAAAATATTGATGGATAATCCCATTTCTGAAGAAGCACTTTATGGCATGGTTCTATGTTACCGAAACCACGGGGACATAGATCATGCAACTACCTATGTTAACCAGTTGTTGGAGATTAATCCATTTCACGCTGAAGGATTAAATCAAAAGGGATTAATATGGGTGAATGAAGGAAAATATGAGGAAGCAAAACACTTCTTCATGATGGCGATGAAATATTCACCCAATTTTATAGATCCACAACGAAATTTAGCAGAATTATATATTTTAAATGAAAAATTTGAAAAAGGGGTTCAAACCTATTTAACCATTTTACAAAATCACCCTGAAGATATTGCATCCTTACTCAGAATGGCTGAATTAAACCGAGAAGCAGATAACAACGAAGAAGCATCTGAATGGGCAAAATTGGTTTTAAACTTAGAACCAGAACACCCAGTTGCAAGTCAGTTTATTTATTAAATTCATTAGTATTTAAACAAAATTCCCCGCCGGCTAAATATGCTTCAATAATTCAATATCTTGATGATCCTAACCTTTATATAAAAATAATCTCTCAGTATTTATGATAGAAAATATTGAGACCGGAATTAATTTTTATATGATGATCATTCCTAAAATCTGGATTAGATAAATTCGTAAATAGTAATACAAAGTAAATTTATCCAATCTTAAATTCTTCCTTTTTCTGTAAAAGATACCCATCCTAAATTTCTTTATGTCAGCCCTCATTATTTCAAGAGATAACTACAGTTATAAGGATTTTCAAACAATTATTCGAGAACCGGTTCCCGTCCGATTATCTGAAGAAGCGATGGAATCCATTCATCGATCTCACACCCATTTAGTATCTATCCTTAAATCGAATCGTCCTATATACGGTGTCACCACTGGCTTTGGAAAACTGAGTCATGTAAATATAAATCCAGAGGACCAGAAAAAATTACAATTGAATCTCGTCAGGAGCCATGCATCCGGTGTGGGAAAACCAATAGAAAAAGGAATTGTGCGAGTCATGATGTTTTTAAAATTACTCACTTTTTCAAAAGGATACAGCGGGGTTCGAAAAGAAATTGCTCAGCAACTCATATTTTTTCTAAATGAAAATATAATTCCGTTTATTCCTGAAAAAGGATCTGTAGGAGCAAGTGGTGATTTGGCTCCGTTAGCTCATCTAGCTTTACCGCTTATCGGAGAGGGAAAGGTCTTTTATAATGGAAAGCAAATTAACACGGATCAGGTGATTAAAAAAATTGGAATAAATCCTTTGATTTTGGAACCAAAAGAGGGAATTAGTTTAATTAACGGGACACAATATTCAACCGCCATCGCTATAAATCTACTAATCCAATCGTTTAATTTGCTTAAATGTGCCGATATTATTGGTGCTTTATCTGTAGAGTCTAGTATGTGTTCCAGGGCAGTTTTTAACCCAAAAATCCATGCGTTGAAATCCCACGAAGGTCAAAATGATTCTGCGAAAAATATTTGGACTATTTTGGCAGACAGCAAATTGGTGGAGTCTCACAAGAATTGCGGTAAAATTCAAGATCCATATAGTTTTCGGTGTATTCCTCATGTTCATGGTGCCAGCAGGGATGTCATTACTCATCAGTCGAAAATAGTAAATAACGAGATTAATAGTGTAAGTGATAATCCGTTAATATTTTCAAAAGATGAAATTTATTCTTCCGGTCATTTTCATGGTGAACATATTGCACAAGCAATGGACTCATTAGGAATTGCTTTGAGTGAAATAGGGGCAATATCACAAAAACGTATTCATTATTTTATGAAGGGAATTGAGAAAACTGTTCCTCCGTTTTTAGCCTTAAATCCAGGATTGGAATCCGGTTATATGCTTGCACAAGTTACGGCGGCTGCACTTGCATCGGAAAATAAAACACTTTCCCATCCAGCCAGTGTGGATAGTTTAACCACTTCAGCAGGGCAGGAAGATTTTGTTTCCATGGCACCATGGGCAGGGCAAAAAGCAGAAAAAATTGCGAAAAATACCGCAACAATCTTAGCGATTGAATTAATGATCAATATAACCGCTTCTACTATGTTTTTCAAAAAAATAAGACCTGCCCGTATCAGCAGAGAAGTGATAAAAAAGATAAAACCATTGATGGCAATTGAAACAGGAGATCGCCCTTTGGATGAGGAAATTTATTCTGTAAAAGAAATGATCACGAGTGGCGAACTTACCAAAATTGTGGAAAATATAATTGAACTAAACTAATGATGAAAAATACCAACCCATGAAAAAAGCACTAACTTTTGACGATGTTTTATTAGTTCCTCAGCATTCAGAGATATTACCTAGGAACGTAGATTTAAACATTCAATTGACTGATAATATTTCTCTCAATATTCCAATTTTGAGTGCTGCTATGGACACGGTAACAGAGTATGAAATGGCGAAATCCATTGCTCGAGAAGGAGGATTAGGAATCATTCATAAAAATTTGGACATATCCGAACAGGTGGACATGGTTCAAAAAGTAAAACGATCTGAAAGTGGTATGATTATGGATCCCATTACATTGAATGAAAATCAAACCATTGGAGATGCAAAGAGAATCATGAATGATTACAGTATTAGCGGTCTTCCAATTGTAAACGGAAAAAAACTAGTGGGAATCCTTACCAATAGGGATATTCGGTTTGAAGAAGATTTATCCTTAAAAGTGAAATCCAGGATGACATCCAAAAACATGATTACAGTTCCTATTGGTACCACTTTAGAAAAAGCAAAAGAGATTTTACAAAAATACAGAATTGAAAAATTATTGGTTGTGGATAAAAAAAATAACTTGAAAGGATTAATAACAGTCAAGGATATTCAAAAAAAGGAGTTATATCCACTTGCAAGCAAGGACAAAAATGGAAGATTAATGGTTGGAGCAGCCATTGGTGTAGGAATGGATGGATTGGAAAGAGCCGAAGCGTTAAGAGATGCAGATGTCGATGTCATTGTTATGGACACAGCTCATGGACATTCTAAAGGGGTTCTTGAAAGTGTGGAACGTGTTAAATCTACAATATCAAAAATATCATTGATTGCGGGAAATGTTGCGACACCCACTGGAACCAAGGCATTAATCGACTCAGGAGTAGATGTGGTGAAAGTTGGTATTGGTGCAGGTGCAAGTTGCACAACAAGAGTTATCGCTGGAGTAGGGATACCGCAATTGACAGCAATTCAGGATTGTTTCGAGGAAGCAGAAAAATATAATCGAAAAATTATTGCTGATGGTGGAATTCGTTACAGCGGAGATTTAGCAAAATCAATAGCTGGTGGTGCAAGTGCGGTTATGTTAGGGAGTGTATTAGCTGGGATGGATGAAAGTCCGGGGGAAATCATACTTTATGAAGGTCGCCAGTTTAAATCTTATAGAGGAATGGGTTCCATTGGAGCCATGAAAAAAGGGAGTAGTGATCGGTATTTTCAAGAGGATTCGGATCAGACAAAATTAGTACCTGAAGGAATTGAGGGCATGGTTCCTTATCGTGGACCAGTTAGAAATACCATCCATCAATTGATAGGAGGTTTGCGTTCCTCCATGGGATATTGCGGTGGAAAAACCATTCAGAAATTCCAAAAAAACGCAGAGTTTATTCAAATATCAAACGCTTCCGTAAGGGAAAATCATCCTCATGAAGTACGTATTTCAAAAGAAGCTCCAAATTACAGAGCTCCTGATATCTAAGATTTACTGAGAGAATTCAGGTGATTTGTAATTTGAGATTTTCGACGAGCAGCAGTATTTCTATGAATCAATCCTGATTGAGCCATTTTATCAATAAAACTCACTGCGTCTTTGTAAATAGGTTCAGCAGCCGATGAGTCTGAAGCGGATAATACACTTTTTATCAATGTTTTTAACCGCGATAAATTTTTTATATTTTGCTCACGGCGAGTCTTGTCCTGCCGCTCTCTTTTTATTTGTTGAGGATGTCTATCCATTTTGCTATTAAAATTTCCTTATTAAAACGAGGCGAAGTTATCTCAACCACCTATAAATTTCAAAAGGATATTATAAGAATTTTCTACTAACTTCGCTTGGTTGTTTTTAAAAGAAATATTGTTCATTTAATTGAGACTATAGAATATGAATAAAAATCAGTTAATTCAAAGTGTGCCGTTATTTAGCGATTTAAGTCGTGCATCACTCAATAAGATTACAGAAAAAATGGTGGCCAGATCCTACCACAAGGAACAAATGATTTTGGTTGAAGAAAGCATGGGCGAAACGTTTTTTATAATTAATTCTGGCACGGTAAAAATTACTAGAATGAGTGATGATGGAAGAGAGGTCATTTTAGCTATATTAGGGGAAGGCGATTTTTTTGGCGAGATGGCGTTATTAGATGGTGAAGGCAGATCTGCCAATGTCGTTGCCCTTGAAAATGCAGATGTTTTGACCTTACAAAGAAGTGACTTTTTAGACATATTGGAACGAATTCCCAAAATCGCAATACATTTACTAAAAGAACTAACCTCGAGAATTCGACACAGCGATCAACAAATTGAAAGTTTATCTCTTAGTGGAGCTGAACAACGCATTGCACTTGTGTTAATTCGTCTTGCCGAAGAAATGGGAAAAATTCAAGAAGGTGCTGTGACAATAGACTCAATTCCCTATCAACAGGATATTGCGAATATGGCTGGAACCAGTAGGGAAACAGTTTCAAGAGTGTTCAAAATGTTGGAAGATAAAAATTTTATTAATCGAACTGGAAAAAAATTAGTCATTAATAATTTTTCAACATTTTCTCGCCAATTTACATAGGAATTATTCCACACTAAGTTCTCATGCAGGATCTTATTCAAAGGATAAAATCCAATGATCATCTTGCACTCTCACGTACTATCAGTAAAATTGAAAATGGTGAATCAATTCCAGATTCTTTTTTTATTGATATACATTCTGCGACCTTAAAATCCATTCGTATCGGAATTACGGGTCCACCCGGTGTTGGGAAAAGTACTATTTCCAATGGGTTGATTCATGAGATGTTAGATGATGATTTAACGGTTGGAGTCATTGCCATTGATCCGACGAGTCCTTTCACAGGAGGGTCTGTATTGGGAGATCGGGTGCGAATGAATTCACATGCTTGGGACAATCGAGTTTTTATACGTAGCATGGGTTCACGAGGTGATTTGGGTGGATTGTCAAAAAAGGCGGAAGATACAGGAGATATAATCGGTGCAAGTGGAAAAGATTTTATTTTATTTGAAACAGTAGGTGTAGGACAAGGTGAAATTGAAATTGCAAATACAGCGGATATCACCATTGTGGTTTTGTCACCAGAATCCGGTGATGAAGTTCAGTTTATGAAAGCAGGATTATTGGAAATCGCCGATATTTATGTCATCAATAAATCAGACCGCCCTGGATCAAATAATCTCCATACTCTCTTGACTTCAATGGTACATTTAAATCTAGAACGAGATGGCGAGTTTCCATTTATAATAAAAACTGAAGCCCATGCCCGAGTTGGATTGAACAAATTATTTAGAGCCATCAAATCTTATTATGCGAACATTAATAAAAAAGGTATTCTAAGAAAAAAACGAATTAATCGTTATAAATACAGAGTGTTGAATTTAATAAAAGACGAATTATTATTGGATTTTTGGTCTCGTGATAAAAAACAAATGTTGGAGACACTGACGGATAAAATTGATACGGATATTAAATCTCCTCATGAATTAGCTCAATTACTTCTACAAAAATGAAAAGGGTAATTCAACACATGTTTTTTGGGATAAATCCCAAGTTGTCAACTATAGTTTTACCTAATTATCAAAACTCTGTGAATTATAATAATATTGAAGATACGAGGAAATACTTATCTAATTCTTTAGGTTTAGGGTTATACCATTTACTCGAGGATTCGGAGCTATCGTAATTCTGTCTTCTGGTGGACTCAATGAATCAAGAAAAAGGACGTGACTATTCAGATATGCCATTTTTAGATCATTTAGAGGAATTAAGATGGCGACTTCTCAAAACGCTTACCGGAGTTCTTTTGGGTTCCATTATTTCCTTTATTTTTGTAGATAAAATAATTGCATTGTTGTTGATTCCCATACAAAATATATCCAATACATTTAATTTACAAGTCCTTCAAATTCAGGGCATGTTTATCATTAAATGGGGACTATCTTTTGTATGTGGGTGTGTTTTATCCTTACCTGTGATTACATATCAAATCTGGGAATTTGTTTCGCCGGGTCTTCATTTGAAAGAGAAGAAAATTGCTTTTCCACTTATTTTATTTACATTTTTATCCTTTATAGTAGGAATTTCTTTTGCATATTTTATCCTGATTCCAATTTCTCTTAATTTTTTCAGTTCTATGGGATATTCCGGGATACAAAATAATTTTTCCATAAATTATTACCTTAGTTTTATAACTTGGCTTATGGTAGGCTGTGGGAGCATATTTGAACTTCCAGTTTTAATTTTTATATTGGCGAGACTCAATATTGCTACTCCTTCCTTTTTGAAACATTATCGAAAACATGCCATAATTATTATTTTGGTATTATCAGCTGTTATTACACCCCCGGATCCCGTAAGCTTAATCATCATGACTATTCCATTGATTTTAATTTATGAATTAAGTATTGGAGTCGCATTTTTTGCACAACCGAAATCAGATTCAATTTAATGGTTATTTCAGACAGGTAATAAAGTTTGGATAGAAAATTAACCTCACTGAATAAAATTTCAGAGTTGATTAAAGAGGATATTAAATCATTTAAAA
>CAZBZK010000006.1:35829-50986 GCA_964496365.1 uncultured bacterium | reverse complement strand
TTTGCTTCCTGCTTTGGTAAAATTTCTAATACAAAACACTCCATACTGTCAATGGATTCATCGACTAATCTTTTATAATTATTTTCGACCAGATCTCGACTGGATAAATCCTCATAACTCAAATCAGAACCCATAAATGAATCTCCTTTTTTCTTTGATGAAATCCTCCTCACTTTTTTAAATGCAGGAAGCCACATACGCATTTCATCATCCTTTTCATCATGCTCGATTTTTAAAAACGCTACTCCTCTGTCATCTTTTGGCTCCGTAAACCAAATAATTTGTTTTTTATTGCCGTCAATCGATTTTGATATCATTGCATTTGTTCTGGTTTTCCCTTTTGAATTTGTCAAAATCATTTTAGTTTTATTTGACAAATCCTTTGGGGTGGGTTTGTCGTCCACCATCTGGGCAATTTCATATCCTGATTGGGAAAACAATGCAACATTTAAGGATAAAATAAAAATAACTTTCATTTTTTCACCTTTGTTAATTATTAAAATATTATTGAAGATTATCTTCATAACCAATTTTTTATTACCCTACCTTTTTTATCCTCAAAAGATCCGATTATGATTTTAATAAAATCAATCATCGTCCATATTGTTAAACCACCTAAGGTAATAATATGTAAAATTCCTGTCCATTTTTTCCCAACATAAAAACGGTGGATTCCCAATAAACCAAAAAATAAACAAAGTAGAAATACTGGTAATATTTTATAGTCACTTTCTAAAATTATTTTTTGTTTTAATTCTAAAATATTTTCTACCAATCTATTTTTCAACAATTCAGCCAAAGCAGAAAGTACAGTTAACGTCCCCAATGATGTGGACACCATGGCAAATACCATGAGACCGCCAATATATTGAATCGGTAAGAACGCCGAAACCAATAATGCCCCAAATCCCATATTCGATCCTGCATCAAGAATAATGGCATACCCTACATCATCAACTACTTCTCTGCTTAATTTGTTTGTATGAATTGTTCGAGAAAGACGACGAAATTGTGCAATATAATGAATAGCAAAATCCACGCCAACTCCAATAATGATGGACGAAAGAATAGCAGTTATATGACTTAGTTCAATACCGAAATAACCCATAAATCCAAAATTGATGATGACTGCTGAAGTCAAGGGAATCACGGCTAACACACCCCATAACATTCGTTTGAAAAAGATGGATGCGATTACACCAATCACGATCAATGAAAAGACTATACTAAATACGGAAGATTTTACAACCATGATGATTAAATCTCGAAACACAACTATCATCCCGGTTACGGTTGTTTTTATTTCCGAAATGAAATTATCATTTATAAATGTGTCCAATTTTTTGACATATTCAAATATTTCATCCGTGGACATTTCTTTACTTAATGCCGTTATAAGCCCAACTTCATAATCATAATCGACCAGTGTTGAAAAATCATCAGGATCACCTGACATGGAATACATGGTGAATAAATTATTAACTTTATCACGGGAGTCTGGAATAGTTTCAAATTCTGGATTATCATCCATGACCGTGCGGTGCATTTGTTGTACTACATTTGCAATAGAATAGCTGATGGAGACTTTTTCATCCGTTTCTAAAAAATCCTGAAGTGTCACAATATCGCTTAGTATTTCAGGGTCTTTCATGTCCCCTTCCACACGAACCCGAATATCAACAGTTCCTGTCATCTCATCATCCATAAAATCCAAACTATTTCGGATTTCTGATCCGGGTTTAAAAAAATTGGACATATTCACATCTACTGATAATTTTCCTAACCCCAACAATCCAATGACTACAAAAAACGTTCCTGTTGATAATACATATTTAGGATGTAATAAAACTATTTTTCCTAATTTGTCTATAAGGATTTCAAACATACTTTGCTTTGTAACCGCATGGGATGATAAATCCCATTTTTTTAAACTTATAGCTGCAGGCAACATGAGGGAACTTAAAAACCATGCCCATGTGATCCCGGCACCAATGGTGATACCGTAACCGATCATGGGTTCCAAAGGGGATGAAATCATAGTCAAGAATGCAGCGATGGTTGTGATGCTGGTTAAAAAGATTGGAACTAGCAAGGAATCCATGGAAGAAGCAATAGCTAAACGAACATCCTGTTTTTGCCTCAATTCTTTAAAAAACTTGGTCAATACATGAACACCATCAGAATTAGCAATCGTTAAAAGAATGATGGGCATAGATGTATTTGCCAAAGTGAATAAAAACCTGCTTGAACCGGACATGTTTAACACCCAACCCATGAAACCCATCATGGAAACAAGAGAAAGCCCAATGACCATTAACACCATAGCCACGGCAGGAACACTGCGCAAGTTTGCTAGTAAAATAAGTACCATTATCAACATGCCCACTTTCATCAAGCCCTGAACATCGTCTCTAATCATGGCAGGCATGGTTCCCGTAATATATGCTTGACCTCCATAATGAACTTCAAATTCATTTAATATTGGTCCTGCTACGGATACAACGGAATCACGGAATATATTTAGATTTTGACTATCAAATGGCTGTACCATCACCAAGAAATATTCCTCATTTTTACTGACATACCTCTTTTTAATTGAAGGATTTCTATCTAAATAATTTTTTATATCGTTTATCTCTTCTTCGGATAAAATTTTGTTTTGTTGAAGATCATCGACTTCCATAAAACCGTCAACATTATTGATTCGTGTGGTGTTGGCAATACAAGAAACTTTTTCTATCGTTTCTGAAGATTCCAATTCCCTTGTCAAATCCCAAACAGCTTTGAAAGCACCCCTTTGAAATATTGGTTTATTTTTTTCTCCAAATGCGATGAAAATTACTTCTGTACTACCAAATTCCTCCTGAACTGCATCCCAAGAAACTCTTGATTCCAAATTTTTTGGTAAAATTTTCATAATATCATCATCAACGGTAAAAAATTGAAGTCCAATTCCCATCATCATAGTAAGAAAAACAGAAATTATTATCGTCCGCCAGGGATGGTCCAAACTTTGAATGATAAACCACCGGCGAATGGGATGGTCGGAATATTTAGATTGTATCCTGTTCATGATAGTTTTTGATAGCTCTTAAACCTTTTGTTGTAAAAATCCCACGTGCGACCACCTGTACAAACCCACGAATGGTTTCTCGAATGGGAAGATCATTCTTTAAAAAAAATTCAGGTTGAAATGTCGAATTAATAATATTGATATAAACGATGGAAGCACTTTTCATGTTGATATCTTGACGAGCCAATCCTTGATTTTGAGCATTTTTTAAAATGGTAAAAAATTTATCAGCCTGACTCAAACGAAAGTGTTCCAATTCTTTCCAGATCATTGGATAGGTCGATTTCAATTCGACTAAACGATGGACAGAAGTCCTACCAGAAAACTTTGAGATTGTTTCCATTATTTTTATGTACTGAACTGCAGGATTTGGTTCATTTGTTATGACTTTATTAAAAATCGAATTGAGTTGGTTAAACACAAAATGGATAATAGATTGGATTAATTTCTCCTTTGTTGGAAAATATTTATAAATGGTTTTCTTGCTCATGGATAACTGCCGGGAAAGTGCATCTACTGTAAACACACGAACACCTGTTTTTGAAACCGATTCAAATCCTTCTTCTAAAATTTGATTTTCTATTCTACTAAAACTCATTGTAATTTGGAAACGAATATCGTTTATATCGTTTCCAAATTACAATATTATTTTCTGATAAATCAATTCATTTTTAATCATTTATTGGATTTTTTCCACCTAATTTTAACAATGCTAAAAATCAATAATTTTCAGTTTAATCCCCCTTTCGTCTTGTTGGCAAACGGAAAATATCCCAATCATCCTAATCCGTTGAAAATTCTCCATTCTTCAAATACGATAATTTGTACAGACGGAAGTGCAAAGTCATTACGGCAAAATGGAATGGTACCACAGGTTATCATCGGGGACTTAGATTCACTTAACATCGATGAAAATTCTTTTGATGGTCTTTTAATTCGGGACTCCAATCAAAACAACACTGATTTGGAAAAAGCATTGGATTGGTCCATAGAATATGGAATCGAGAAAATGTCCATCTTAGGAGCCACGGGATTAAGGGAGGATCATTCCATTGCAAATCTATTTATTTTTGCTGAATATTATTCTAAATTAAATCTCACTATGGTCACAAATCATTTTACCATCACTTGTCATACGGGAAATAAAATATTTGATTCATATAGGGGCCAAACTGTATCACTATTCGTTGTTAATCCCAATACAATTATTACAACTCAACACTTGAAATATCCAATGAAAGATAGGTGTTTACTTCCTTCTTCGAAGGCAATTTCCAATGAATCACTTAATTCCAAATTTTCTATCGAATCCAATAAACCAGTTTTGGTTTTTCGAAGCCATGATCTATTGTAAATTATGCATGGATTAGATATAGCAGTATTTTTTGTACTAACTGGTCTCATCATAGGATTCGGATATTTCAAATCAACCACAACCATCCAAAATACTGAATCTTTTTTCCTTGCAGGTCGAACATTAAGTCTTCCTGGATTCATCGCTTCTTTAGTAACCACTTGGTACGGTGGCATTTTGGGAATTGGTGAAAATACGGTTCAATTTGGAATTCAAACCTGGGTGATATTTGGATGTCCTTATTACGTATTTGCTTTTTTATTCGCAATTTATATTGTTCCAAAGATACGGGATTCCCATTTGGTAACCATTCCAGACCATTTGCGTAAAAGTTTTGGTCATAAAACCGGAATAATCAGTGCTGTATTTATTTTTATTTTATCTTCCCCTGCTCCCTATATTTTGAGTTTGGGTATGTTACTAAATTCTTTTTTCCATATTCCATTTGGTTGGAGTATCCTTTGTGCATCCATTATGAGCTTGGGCTATGTTTGGAAAGGTGGATTACCTTCGGTTGTACGGACAGATATAATTCAATTTATTTTTATGTTTGGTGGATTTATTATATTAATCATTGCCGCTTGGTTGGAATTCGGATCTCCCTTGAAATTAATTCAACATTTACCCAAATCAATGGTAGATCCTACTGGTGGAAATTCAGTTCAATATATTTTGGTTTGGTTTTTTATTGCACTTTGGACGTTCATCGATCCCGGATTTCATCAAAGGACAATCGCTTCCTCATCCAATTCAAATGCCAGAAAAGGTATTATAATTTCGATTGGATTTTGGTTTATTTTCGATGTACTGAGTGTAACGACCGCCCTTTATGCCACGGAGTTATTAAACAATCCAAATTCCCTTTTCGTATATCAGGAACTTGCTTTAACCTTACTTCCTCCCGGTTTGGCGGGACTATTTTTTGTGGGTATTTTTGCCATCATCATGTCCACATTGGATTCATTTGGATTGATTAGTGCTTCTACTTTTGGTCGAGATATAATGTGGAGAATGGAAAGTAAACTGAAAAGGGAAAGTGATCCTCTACCTCACATAAAAAAAGGTTTAATTGTGTCCACATTTGTTTCATTGCTTTTGGTCACAAGCATTCCATCTGTTGTAAAACTTTGGTATGTAACAGGCTCTATTTTAATTCCTGGGTTGCTTTTCCCATTTTTATATTCTATTTTTTTTCCGAAACGATCTTTGAAACACACGGAATTGATTCTAACCATTCCGGCTTTTATTTCATTCAGTTGGTATATTTTGGGACGAATGAATCATTCTTGGTTTCTCCAGATTGAACCTTTTTATCCAGGCTTATTGGTTTCTGGAGTTTTAATTTTATTTAATACTCGAAAGTTAAATCAGGAATTAGACTCCATATCCTCTGAATAATTTCCCGAAGCCGCAGCACTATTTAATTTTGCTCTTTTTAGAAAAGCCATTTGACCTAATTTTAAATTTTCGTCTTTTCCTTTCCAGGCTTTTAATGCTGGAGCCTGTAACGCTCTTCCGTAGGAAAAACTCAGTTTCCATGGAAGTAAATTTCCATTTAACTGATTCATTTCATTTAAATGCTGGGTTGCCAAAACATCTGACTGACCACCGGATAAAAAGCAAATTCCAGGAACTGCTCCAGGTACCGACCTTAAAAAACATTCGACTGTTGATTCAGCAACCTCTTCTACTGATGCCTGTTCTAAACAATCTTGTCCCGATATCACCATATTGGGTTTTAGAATAATTCCTTCAAGTAATACTCCTTGATCAAATAATTCTTGAAATACGATTTTAAGAGTTTCTTCGGTTATGTCAAAACACGAGTCAATATCGTGGGTTCCGTCCATGAGGACTTCTGGTTCAACAATGGGAACGATGTCCGATTCTTGGCATAATGCTGCGTAACGAGCTAACGCATGGGCATTCACGTAAATACATGTTGAGGAGGGACGGTCATTTCCGATGGAAATGACTGCTCTCCATTTTGCAAATTTTGCTCCCAATTCTCGGTATTCTTTTAGTCTATCTCTCAATCCATCCAATCCTTCTGTTACGGTTTCACCTTCAAATCCTGCCAATGGTTTTGCCCCGAAATCTACTTTGATTCCCGGTAATACTCCCTTATCTAAGAGGTATTGTGGGAAAGGGATTTTGTCAGCAACAGTAGATTGTCGAAGGGTTTCATCATAAAATATGACTCCACTGATGTAGTTTTCCATTTCGGAAATTGTAAGCAACATATCTCTGTATTTATTTCTGGTCTCTTCTGTACTCTCAGTGCCAATGGAGTCAAACCTTTTTTTAATGGTTGGTGTACTTTCATCGGCAGCTAAAATACCTTTGTTATCTGCAATTATTTTTTGAGCTGTCTTAATTAAATTTAATGAGTTCATTTTTTTCCTTTTTAGTTGATATTATGAATAGTTTCAATTTTTTTTGTTTCCCCAGTTTCTACATAAATAATCTTACTCCAGGTTTTAATATAATGATCAGAAAATTGCACTCCGGGAATCCATCCATCACATACCCCAGTTGTAATAAAAATAGAGTTGTTTGATGAACACATATTTTCCGATGTCCAAATTATGTCCGTATCTTTTTTTAAAATTTTCTCAGCCCTTTCCCTATATTTTGGCTCATGAAAATAAAATTTCCCTTCCATTACTCCCCCTAATCCTCTAACTGCAGTTGCTGTAATAACTCCTTCAGGTGCAGAACCAATTCCTAGAAGTAAATCAGCATCACCATCTACGGTTCTCAATGCACCAACAATATCCCCATTTTTAATTAAATCTAATTTTACACCTAACTCTTTCAGAATTTGAATTTTTTCGGAATTTCTCGGTCTATCTAAAATAATTACTTTGATATCGCCATACGATTTACCTAAAATATTCGATATGGAAGCAATATTATCCTCCACCGAATTGGTCAACGAAATATGACCCTTCAATTTTGGACCTCCTACCATTTTATCCATATATGACTCGGGGGCGTGCAATAAATGATTTCTGGGTGCTACAGCTAAAACACATATTGCATTGGGTAAATTCAACGCACAATGAGCAGTACATTCTAGTGGATCCACAGCAATATCTACTTTGGGAAGTTTTGGGTCTGTAAGCCCTTTTCCTAATTCTTCTCCAATAAAAAGCATGGGGGCTTTATCCATCTCTCCTTCCCCAATTGCGACCCTTGCGTGGACGGGAATCAAATCAAAAGCACTCCTCATAGCATTCACAGCGGCATCATCAGATTTATTTTTATCTCCACATCCTCTCAATTTTCCGCAAGCAATTGCAGCTTGCTCGGTTGCATGTAAAAAATGAGAGGATAAATCTTTTAAGCTGACCATAACAAATTATTGAGGTTGACCGATTTCATTTAATAAGTGAATAAACTTTTCATTCCGTGGATTAAATGCTTTACCACCTTTGATCCTATTGAAATTAATTAAGGACATCTTATCTTCATTTTCTTCATCCAGTCCAACAACACCTGATTTCGATTCCATCGCACAATGTACAGCGAAAATTGCTGAATCTTTTATTAAACGAATATCGTATTCATTCGGTGCAGATGACCGTGCGAAATATCCACTTTTTTGAACCAATATTTTTTCTGCATCAATAAGTTTAGAAAATTGCTTTGCAAACCACTGACCGGGATTAATATTATCCAATCTAACATGACCAAATGCATCTCTCTTTATTTTTTTATTTTGTTTTTCCATATCCAGTATAATTTCATTTATACAGGCTCCTTCACTTAAAAAAATATTCACACACCCTTTTTTATCCATGGTGTTTAGTAATCTTTTTCCTTCTTCATTAATATTAATTGTTATCTCGGGGATGAATACCGCATCAATATCCCAATGAGATTTTTTTAATAACAGATCGTCACTGAAAAGGTGATCTAATAATTTTTTTCTATACTTAATTGCCGATTCTGCTGTAAGCCAACCACAATGACGTCCCATCACCTCATGAATTATTAAATGACGGGTACTGGCTGTGTTTTCATTTACTATGTTTTCAAAATAATTGGCAGTTTGTTGAGCTGCAGTATCAGCACCTAATGATTTTTTAATTGGAATAATATCATTATCTACGGTTTTTGGTAACCCTATCACCGTGAGACTTTGTGCTTGTTTTTCGATAAATTTTGATAATTCTGCAGCCATCGTATTTGTGTCATCACCTCCAATAGTATGCAGGATATCGATCTCATCAGTCATTAATTGATTTGCTGCGATTTCAATGGGATTATCAATTTTTGAAATTAATCCTTTTTCCACACAATCTTTTTGATTTGTTAATTTGATTCGGCTATTACCAATGATACTCCCTCCAAAATGAAATAATTTATCGATTCGATTCAAACTATGATCAGGAAATTGATAGGATTTTCCCTTTAAAAGACCCTGATATCCATTTAAATATCCTAAATACTGACAGTTCAAATTTAGTTTTTCATACTCATTAACAAGGGCAGCAATAGATGCAGATAGACATGGAGCCAATCCGCCCGCAGTTAAAAATGCAATTTTCATATTAATTTTTCATACACAGGAAAGAGGTAAAATTAATTCTTATGAGTATCACAAGTCATCAATCAATTCAATTGTTTTATGCAAATTTTGAACAAATGATTTAAACTTTCCACCGTATATTTACTAAATATTTCAAAGAATTTAATGAACGAAATCGTCTGGACACCAACCAAAGAGAATAAAATAAAATCCCAAATATGGATTTTTATGATGGAAATCAATAAGATTCATCAAACAAATTTTCAATCGTATTCAGAATTGTATGATTGGTCCATAAAATACCCATCTTTATTTTGGGAATCTGTTTGGAATTATTGTGATATTATTCACTCAAAACCTTTTTTAACCATTGTGGATGATCCTAAAAAGATGCCCGGTGCAAAATGGTTTCAATCTGCACGATTAAATTTTTCAGAAAATCTATTAAGATTTAGAGATGATAAACTTGCAATCATTTTTAAAGGTGAGGATAAAATTCAACAATCTCTAACGTATTTTGAATTGTTTGAATCCGTAGCAAAAACTGCGAACACATTAAAATCTATAGGAGTAAAAAAGGGGGATCGAATAGCGGGGTTTATTCCAAATATTCCTGAAGCTGTTATCGCCATGTTGGCGGCGTCATCAGTTGGTGCAATTTGGAGTTCATCCTCTCCAGATTTTGGGATTAACGGTGTGTTAGACCGTTTTTCTCAGATTGAACCAACCGTGCTATTCGCCGCAGACGGATACTTCTACAATGGTAAACAATTCAATTCTTTAGAAAAATTAGAAGAAATATTGAAAGAATTACCTTCTGTTAAAAAGGTGATTATTATTCCCTATACAAAAAATAAACCAGACATTTCCAATATCAATAATTCCGTTTTATTTCATGATTTCATTTCTGGTAAAAATGGGGATTCCATTCACTTTTCTCAATTACCATTTGACCATCCACTATTTATCATGTATTCATCCGGAACAACGGGCTTACCAAAATCCATAGTTCATTCTGCGGGAGGAACCTTAATTCAACATCTAAAGGAATTACAATTACATACAAATTTAACACGGGAAGACAGAATATTTTATTTTACTACCTGTGGTTGGATGATGTGGAACTGGCTTGTTTCTTCTTTAGCTGTCGGGGCTACAGTGATCTTATACGATGGGTCTCCGTTTTATCCAAATCCCGAAGCAATGTGGAAACTGGTAGATGAAATGAATATTACTGTGTTTGGAACCAGTGCAAAATTTATTTCAGCCAGCGAAAATGCCGGTGTGAAACCTAAACAGAATATCAAACTTTCCAAACTAAACACAATACTCTCAACCGGATCACCCTTAGTTGAAGAAAATTTTGATTATATCTATCGTGATGTAAAAGAAAATGTTCAACTATCCTCGATTTCAGGAGGAACCGATATTATATCTTGTTTTGCTCTTGGGAACCCCGTTCTTCCTGTTTATCGAGGGGAATTACAGTGTAGAGGGTTAGGAATGTCAGTCGATTCTTATGATGAAGAAGGAAATTCATTACTAAATCAAAAAGGAGAGTTGGTATGTAAAACTGCATTTCCCTCCATGCCAATCCATTTTTGGAATGACCCGAATGGACAAAAATATTACGATGCGTATTTTGGGATTTACCCCGCAGTTTGGAGTCATGGTGATTATATCACAATTAATGATAGAGGGGGTATTCAAATTTTTGGGAGAAGCGATGCAACTTTAAATCCTGGAGGAGTACGTATCGGGACCGCAGAAATTTATCGCATTGTGGATGGATTTCCAGAAGTGTCTGACTGTCTGGTTGTCGGTCAGGATTGGAAGGGTGATGAACGAATTATATTGTTCATCAAAATTGCTGAAAACAGTCAAATATCCAATGAACTTAAATCATCTATAAAAAATGCAATCCGAAAAAATTGTTCTCCACGGCATGTACCAGCAAAAATTCTAACCACACCAGACATTCCCTATACAATCAATGGAAAAAAGGTTGAACTATCCGTAAAAAACATTATAGCCGGTAAAGATATATCCAACCAAGAAGCCCTCGCCAACCCGGATTCACTAAAACATTATAAAAATTTAATCGAGCTACAATCTTAAATGGATACCCTTAGTCACGCTTTGTGGGGACAAGGTCTGTTTGGCAATAGAGGGTTTGCAAAATCAGCATTGTTTTTTGGAGCATTCCCTGATTTATTTTCGTTTGGAATTGTTTTTTTAATCAGAATTTTCAGTGGAAATTTTTCTGTGGGACCACCTCCCATCGAGTCCATTCCAGACTGGGTTTTTGTCAATTATAATATTTCCCACAGTTTTATATCGGCATTCATTGCAATAAGTATTGTATTTATTTATCGAAAAGACATTGCGTTTGCCATGCTGGCATGGCCTTTTCATATTGTCCTTGATTTCCCATTTCACAGCAAGGAATATTTTCCCACCCATATATTTTGGCCACTATCGGATTTTCACATTGATGGAATTCCCTGGAATAATCCTGAAATTTGGCTACCAAATATCGCAGGAATCATTCTGTTGTTTTTGTATCGTTACCTAAGGAAAAAAAATCCAATGTAATTATCTTTAGTCCAAAATTGAATGCAGAAACCCTTTTGAAAATTATTGTAGATAATTTGATAAAAATTGTATTAATTTTTGATAGCGACTCAATTCATGGTAATCTCCTTTCTTACTGCTTTATTTTTTGGGTCGCTTTTTTTTGTCTTTGAATTATTTCATCATGGGGAACAATTTATCTCCTTAGCTTGTAGAATGGAAAACAAATGGTTAAAGAAAGGAGATTACCATGCAAAAGAAAAAACAGAAAATAACGTCAATGATTACTGCTGGCGTTTTTCTCACCGTCGTAGGAGTATTGATTTATCAGGAAGTCCCTGAAATTGATGCTCAAAAAGCAATGTCCCAATATCCTTCTGTGGAATCATACCAGTCCAATTATACGGATATTCCGGAAAATAACACGACGGATTTGGAAGAAAAACAGACCATCATTTCTGACTCAATTGATCAACCTATTACACCATCTTTTGATTCGGCTTTTGCCGCTGCTCGGGCTGTATTAGGAAAGGGACACACATTCATTTGGGACGGAAAAGAATACACAACTGATTTAGCTGAAGAAGTTCAATCACTTGAGAAAGAACCCCTGTACGCTGATTCAACCTTGAACTCTCCGGAGGATTTTAATAAAACAAAGATCAGTCAAAATCCATCCGGTTCTCAAGGAATAACCGTAAAATAGTAAAAAAGAAAGCCGGTCAGATCACAATCTGCCCGGCTTTCAATCCTGATAAAAAGTGAAAATTATTTCGCTTGATCAATCAATTCTTTCACCAAAACTTCAATTGGTTTTTTTCGGTCAAATTCTTCACCATTTATTAAAATCTTAGGGACGGCAAGTCTCAATCCTGTGGACTTGAGCTCATTCGTCTCTGTGTAAATTTGTTGTTGAAGCACTGGATCTGTTATATCATCCTGAAGCTGTTGAACATTCAAACCTAATTCATCTGCCAATTCTAAAGGAAGATCTTCATTTTGTTTTAATTCTCTAAATCGATCCATAATTGAATTATGCATTTCATAATACATACCCTGTCGCCCTGCTGCAAGGGCATAAAGAGCTGCTTTGTTTGCTTGTCTGTGAGACCTTAGGGGAAAATTTTTAAAAACTACTTTCACATCATTTGGATAAAGAGAGATTAATTTGTCCACCGAACTGGTGAATCTTGCACAGTATGGTCATTGATAATCCATCCACTCCATGACCGTTACTTTTGCATCTTTAGCACCAACGAAATAAGAATCTCCAACAGGAATATTAAAAATTTCTTTTGGAGCTATTTCCCATTCATAAGCCAATATTTTTGTGCCATCTTTTAGGGTCGCATTTTGTGGGTCTTTAGATTTAGACATACTCTTTTTACTTTTCAAATCTTTTAGTTCTAAATCTTTTTGAGATATTTCTTCAAGCATTTGTGCATTTTTAGTTTTTAACTGTTCAATTTCCTGATCTTTTTCTTTAATAAGCACCAACCATGATTGATCATTATTGTTACATCCAACTAAAAATAAAAATACAAAAAACAAATTTATTAATTTCATTTTTCTTCTGTCCATTTTATTATGATTAAATTATATCGTTAAAAATACAAATAGTAAAAGATTCAATACTACACTATGTCTTAATTATTTTTCATTATAAATATAAATACATGCGTTCATTATAAATTCAGTAAATTGATCTCTATTCAATGATTATGAATTGATTCAGCACGAAGTATTAGAATTGTTTGGTCGGCTATGGTGGATAACAAATATATCAACTGTAGTTGTCATTTTCTTACTAATCAATTTGGGATTAAAACTTACTTCTCTCCATCAAATTAGGTTTGGACAATTATGCGGCGTTTTTCTCATCGCAAGAATTATTTGGATTCAATGGTATCAAATACAGCTCGATATTTGGTCGATAGAATCCAGCCTACCCTTACACCTTTGTGGATTATCATCTATTTTATCAGGAATCGTTTTAATCACCAGACACCAAAAATGTTTTGAATTGCTTTACTTTTGGGGAATTTCAGGAGGATACATTTCTATAGTAACCCCTGAATTCACATTAGGAACTCAAGGATGGTTATTTTTAGATTATTACGTTTCTCATGGAGGAATCATTTTTTCTGCTCTATACTGTGTGTTTATTTTTGGGATGAAACCCACACACGGATCATGGCTACGGATTTTTCTTTGGTCTCAAATATTGATTCCCGTTTTAGCTCTATTTAATTATTTCATGCAATCAAATTATATGTATATCAATAGCCCACCAGTGGTTGAAAATCCATTTGTTATAGGTGATGCCCCTTTTCATCTAATCGGATTTGAATTGGCAGGGCTGCTTCATTTTTGGTTGTTGTCACTTCCATTTAAGAAGAAAAAAGAAACATAATCTTATTGGGAATCTCCCAAGATCGGTTTAATAATATTTTTGTCCATTAAACTTTTTATTTTTGGACTAATCACCAATCTACAGTAACCTGCTGTTTTATTATTTTGAAAATAATTTTGATGGTAATTTTCTGCAGGGTAAAACGTTTTCAGCAATGATATTTCTGTTATAATTGGGTCAGAATATTTCCCTTTTTTATTCCAAGATACTTTGGACAACTCTGCAACATTTTTCTGGCTCTTGTTATGAGGCAATATAATGGAACGATATTGGGTTCCTATATCAGCACCTTGCCTGTTTAATGTTGTGGGATCATGTGCTATCCAAAATATTTCAAGTAAGTCTTCAAAAGGAATGATTTCTGGGTCGAATTCTAATTGGATGACTTCAGCGTGACCGGTTTCTCCAGAACATACTTCCTCATAAGTTGGATTTTTGCTTTCACCACCTGCATAACCTGATTGGATGTTTTTAACACCTTCCACACGGTTAAAAATAGCTTCTAAACACCAAAAACATCCTCCACCAAATGTTGCTTTTTCTAACGGATTTTTCATCATTTTTATTTCATCCCCTTTAGTTAATATTGGTTTCGACATGGAAATCAGAAACACTATACTCATGAAGATTATAGTCTTTGTCTGATTAAGTCTAAGATCCATTATTCTTTGGATTCATATTATGGTTTTTATTTATTTGTCTAAACATTTAACAACGAATTCAACCAGTATTTTTTCGTACTTAGCGTGTAAATCGTATTAAATTAAAAGAAATAATATCACTTTAATCTACACATTAACTATGAAAAATTAGAATGGAAACAAACAATTTTAATCCCTCCCAAAATCGTACACCAATGGAGTCACTTATATTACTTTTGGTTGTATTGGGTCTTTCGGATCGCCAATTGGTTTATGAGGAAAAAACAAAAATAAATTCCATTATTAAGAATCGTTTTCCCGATCATTCTGAAAAAAGATACAATGACCTACTTCTAAGTGCAATTCATTTTGTCAAAAACTTGAATTTTAATTCCCAAATCGACTTGTTAAATACGGTTGCAAACGAGGTTAAAATATATTACTCAGATAAGGGATCCTTACCAGAGATTTATGCTGAATTAAATGAATTATTGGAAGCAGATGGGATAGTTTACAGTTTTGAAGCTCAGTTATTTGAATTGATCAATAAAATATGGAACTAAAA
>CAZBZK010000006.1:15390-35729 GCA_964496365.1 uncultured bacterium | reverse complement strand
ATTTCCCAAATTTCTCTATCTTTTATTTCACAATTCAACGTAAGAGGACTTCCATCATTCATCACTTCAATCACACATTCATCAGTTGTGCAGAGTTTGGTGTCACCAGAAAAACGAATGTCTGTAGACGGTGCCGGGGGTTTTGGAGGTAGCGAATAACTCAAAGTATTTTCTACTTCAATTTCGCCACCGAAATGTAATGAAGTGTTGTTAAGTGTTAGTGTGTTCAAGTGATCTGCTGGAAAGAAGTGTCTGGACTTTGCGATAAGTACGGTGGATGAAAGGGTAATCAACCCTTCCCCTGAACTCCTAACCCAATAACCTTTTCCCGGTATCATTAACGGTGTTGCAACATAATTTCCGTTAAATTCATAAAATGTACCTGCAATTAAAATGTCCAAAGGGTCATCAATATCTTCGTCAATATTGATGACTTGTGAATGTCCCGAAATGATATTCCAGTCTTCTGAAATTTCTACCTCCAATTCATTCATGCTGGTTCCGGTTATGTCCGTTGATCCTGAATCAGAAAACCGAAGCCAGTAACCTCTCCCTAATTCCAATTCCTCCTCTTGAGTATATTCCCCATTGTATCCGTAGGAAGAACCTGTAATGCTTGTGGGAAATACACTTTGAAAATTGGAGTTCGCCATAATTACCGGAAGTCCAACCATATTCCAATCATCTATATGGGGGATTGACAAATTTATTTCCGCATCTGGATTCAGTACTTCAACATTCAATGGGATGGATACATCAGGTTGGGCATTGTTTAAGACCATTAACTCTGTCAAATAATGTCCCGTTTCCAATTGTTCTGTGTCCATATGAATCATTACTTCGTGGGACTCTCCAAAAGGTAATTGACCCTCGTTTTCTCCATTATTTATGGAAATCCATGTTGGGATTTCGATGTTGGCAAATTCAAGGGACAAAAAATTATGAACATATTCTTCTAAATAATTGACCAATAATCCGTCCGTTCCATTTTGATTTTGAATTCCAATAGTCGCTGAAGGAATACCGTCCATGTTTCTGTAATTAATCTTAATTCTCCCCGATGGAAATAACACAATTTGAAAATCAAAATATGCCTCTTCGCCAACTGATGTATATTTTGCTACCTCGTTAAACCAAATAACAAATCTGTCTCCAGTAGAATGAGTATAGACTTTTCCGGAACAAAATGCATTACAACTCCCATTTTCCGGATTCAAATCATCCCACAAGGCGAAAATGGCAGGTGCAGGGGCTTCAGGAGATGGAATTGAAATATTATTCCATTCATCATTATCCATCCCAAAACCAATCCAGCCATTTGGATTGACAATTAGACTAGAATACACATGGTTGTAAAATGGAAATTCAAACTCTATGTTTATGGGAAATGAAGCATCATCATTGGTTAAAAAATGAACATCTTCTGTATTTAGTTCACCTTCAATATCAATCCATTCATAGTGAAGTTGAACTTCCCTATCGGAATCACTCCATTCATAACCAAATTCATCCGGTCCCCCTCCCGGATTTTCAAATGATGATACCGTATTTATTTCTAAACGATAAAAAAGGGTCGAGCCGTCATCTCCAATATTCTCTACATTCAAAACTTCATTAATAGAATCACCCTGATTCATAATTAAATTAAAATTTTCCGGGGAAACGCTTATTTCTGGATCGTGATTTTCGCAGGCATCAAAATCTACAAGGACCAACCCCGCATCCATATCTGTAACATAGGAATGACAACTTTCTGCAAACGGATAAACTCCCCAATTCCCTTCATATAATCCTTCTTCTCCAGGATATGTATCGAAATATCCAGCTAATACCGGATTGGTTGGATCAGAAATATCCAAAATTTGAAGACCAAAAACATAATAGCTAATGTACAAGTAATCCCCCCTGACAAACACATTATGAGCAGATTTTTCTTCTCCACCTTCCGGCATCCATTCTGAGACCATATTAATATTTTCAAAGTTCTGAATGTCCCAAATTTTAATATTTCCCCCTTGAGTTTCGTCTGCGGTTATAAGATAGTTCCCATCCTCGTTTAACCACGCCGCATGAGCAGCACCGGGATAGGTCCAACTAGTTTCAGTGTAAGGATTTGTTTTATCAGAAACATCGATGATATACATGGTACTTGACGAAATTCCACAAGCATAGGCATAGTTATCCCGAACATAAACATCATGAATATACTCGTTTGTCCACCCACCAACTCTAACTGGAACCGCTGGGTTAGAAACATCAAGAATTTCAATATGTTCACCTCCGTCGGCACCTACCACATATAGGTATCCATCCGCTTGAAATATGTTATGTGCTTGAGAAATTTCGTCCCATTCCAATACCAATTCTGGATTTTCAGGATCTGAAATATCAACAACTTGAATTCCCATATCAGCTTCTGTGCTGATATACATATGGTGGTTATATACTTTTACATCCCTCCAAATGGACTCTTCCCCTGAAATAAATCCTACTTGTTCTGGTTGGAACGGATTTATAGTCACATCAACGATAGAAGTTCCCAATGAAGTACCCACAAGGGCATATTCTTTTCCGTTGTCTGCTTTATATCCCCAAACATCATTTACAAATTGAGAATAATCTAACTGACCAATTAATGTGGTATTCCATGATTGGGAAAAAATAACTGACGTGAGTAAACTAAAAATAACACAGTATTTTTTCATCACAATTGATTCCTACTCGTACGAATTAGACTTGTAAATAGAGAAAAATATTCCATCAAATAATGGGTAAAGTAATTAAAGGGAAATATCAATTCGTTAAACCCACAACTCCAACTCCAGTAGAATAAATCCAGTAAGACTTCCCCGGCAATATTGTATCAACATTGTTATAAAGTCCATCTTGAAAATGAAACCAACTTTCAATTAGAATAAGCCCCTCCGGATCATCAATATCACTTATGTGAATAGGTGATGTAATTCCTGAAATCAAGTTCCATCCATCGAGAATTTGAATGGTTAACTCACTCAATTCATTTCCGAAAATGGTTGTTTCACCCCCATTCTGAAAATGAAGCCAATATCCTTCTCCGGTAAACATACTCAACAAGGGCAGATAAGTTAGATTAAAATTGAATAAAGATCCTTCGGTTGCCGTTGGGAAAAGGGTTAGATAATGGTTGTCAAGCACATTCAAAGGCAACCCAACCATATTCCATCCCGCTGAAATGTGAACCGTAAGGGACGTCTGTATGATGGTTTCATTGATATCCATAATTCGTGGGAGATGATCTGAAGCGATATTGGTGTCTTCTAATTCCAATCCAAAAAGAAATAAATCCTCCTCTGTCATTGCCATCGTGTTTAGCACAAAATGGTTTTCAGGTTCAAGCACCCAGTCCGTGTAAAGAATGTAATCAAGCTTCCCGGGATTATACTCACTGCCGTCATGTCTCCATGTGTATCCCATCCGAGTATGGGTGTGACGTGAAAATAAATCCGTCAAAGGAGAGTCATCCCAATCTGGATAAAAATCACTTCCATAAGATACTTCATCCACAATATCACCATGGGTCAAGGTTTCAAGTTGTTGGCGGTATCCCACCAAATTAAAATCTCCAACGTGTACTATAGGTGTGCCATATTCCAATGTAAAGGGTCCCGATCCATTTTTCAAATCTCGTAAAAATCCCATGAGTTCGTCCACCTGTTCCTGACGATTATCATTGGAACCACAACAGCTAAAATGCGAATTAATAAAAAACAGTAGTGTGCCCAAATCTGCTTCCGTATCCAGTAAAACCCCCATGGATTTCCACGAATGATTTCCTTGGTATAAAATAGGATATCGAGACACAACGTAATTCCCATTCCATTCATTGCTCACATACCAGTTCACCCCCGGAAGCCAATCTTCAAACAGTGTTTCGATATCGTTGTCATCATAGGCTTCCTGGAATCCCATGATATCCGGCTCCAGTGCCTTAATGATTCGTTCGAATCTCGGTTGTCTCCCCGGATTAAATAATCCATCACTCCATACGTTGTAGGAGAGAATCCGTACATGATCACTATCATTTTTTCCCAGAGAAATGGCTTCCGGCGGGGGAACGGGTGTTGAATCAAACTCATAGTCAATTCCTCCCGGTTGATTTGGGAACATATCTCCATTCACCCCACTGCCCTTTAATACAATTTTAATGGATGTGGGTATTTGGGTTCCATCCATGGTTAGGACGTTACTGGATCTGGAAAGTGCGAATTCAAATTTTTGACCTGTAATCGTTGGAGCAATCCTCAGGGTCAAATCATTTTGATAAATGTTTGTGAATTCGTCCATAAAGTAATACTGACCACTTCTACACCCAAAACACCAATCCAATTCAGCTCCAATTCCGTGAATGGGAAGCCCGGTTTCAGAATTTGCATCTACATCAATGAAAAGATGAATATCATTCCAGTCCTGCATAAGAATTTCATTCTGTCTAAATTCAAGTTCTATAAATAAAAAATTGTCATCGTTGGCAATACGAAGTCGATAAAAGTCCTCATCGTCATAAGATTCAGAATTATCATCACTGATATAGAGAACAGGATTCCAATCCTCAAATTGCCCATCGATATTAATAGGTACAGAATTCCGCTGAGAAACCAAAAGTGAAATCGATAAAAAGAATAATGGTATGTTTTTCATTTGATTCATTTATACAAAATGACTACAAGTTTAGTTTAGATAAATCCACATTGCCCCCGGAAATAATAACACCAATTTTTTTATTATGAAATTTTTCCTTACTCTTTATCATTGCGGCTAATGTTACGGCAGATGATGGTTCGATAATTATTTTCATTCTTTCCCACATAAATCGCATGGACTCCATAATTTCATCTTCTGAAACCGTTAATATTTCACTTACAAATTTTTGAATCATTAAAAAAGGTTTTTCACCTAAGGTTGATCGTAAACCATCCGCCAAGGTGTTGGGATACTCGGAAGGAACGATATTTTTTGCATGTAAAGATCTTCGCCCATAGTCTGCACATTCTGGCTCCACTCCAACTAATGTTGCTGTTGGAAGTAAATGAGATACCACAACACCAATTCCGCTGATAAGCCCGCCGCCACCGATTGGAACTACAATAATATCTAAGGTTTTTACTTCATTGATGAATTCTAATGCAACCGTACCAGCTCCAGTAATGACCTTATAATCGTTGAATGGATGGATTGGGATTGCTCCGGTTTCATTTTGAATTTTTTGAAATGTTGATTCTCTGCTATCAATGGTAGATTCACAAAATATTATCTCTGCTCCATAATATCTCATGGCTTGGATTTTAATTGGATTGGTGGAATTTGGAGTAACCACATAAGATTTAACTCCATTTAAAGATGCTGAATGAGCTAGTGCCGCACCATGATTACCAGATGATACGGTAACAACCCCATTTTTCAATTCATTCTCAGATAAAGATAAAACCGCATTGGAAGAGCCTCGCATTTTAAATGATCCGGTTTTCTGAAAATTCTCACATTTGAAAAATACATTCCCGTCAACTATCGAATTAACAGACTGGTTTGTTAAAATTGGTGTTTTATGGATAAATGAATCGATTCGTTTGGATGCCCGTTTTATATCCTGAAAATTTGGTTCATTATACATAATTATCCTCCCAAAAAAGTGATAACACCCCTGCATGTTTAGTTTCCTTCAAATCCCCGCCTAAAATATCGTGGTTATTGATTTGATGTATTCTATGAATATATTGGGGGTTATCCCAAAAATATATTTCAGATCGATTTTTCATTAGAATGATTATTGTGATCTACATCACATCAATCTGAATCAGGAAAAAACCAGCTTCCCAAAACCAATGCAAAAATGGAAATGGTAATCGCAGGTAATACTTCTTCTACATTACCATAAAATGCTACCGGAATAATCTTTTGTATAAAGGTAGATTCTTTCCATAAAAGCGTTGTTATAGTTCCGGTGGAGATGGAAAGGATTGCTCCCATTTTGGAAACATTTTTCCAGAATAATGCTGCCACCAGAGAAGGGGTTATGGCTGCTCCATAGATGGTGTAGGCATACAAGGCTCGTTCAAAAAATCCCTCAGATTTTGAAAAACCAACGGAAACCAAATAAGCAATAATTCCTAAAACAAGGACGAGAATTCGGCTCAAAAAAACAATCTTTCTTTCGTTCACATTCGAGTACATGTGTTTTTGATAAATATCCCGCATGAGTGTAGTGGCGGGAACAAGCAAGTAAGAATCTGCAGTAGAAATAATGATTCCCACAATGGTTGTCATCATGATTGCCCCGATGAATGGAGGTAAAAACCTATGAGCAGAATAAATGAGTACATGCTTACCTACTTCTGCATCGGGGATCATACTAGAACTCACCCAAGCCGTTGCAATGATCAAAAGCTCAATCACTAAAACAGCAATAATTAATATTTTGGTTGCTTGGGCAGCTCCTTTTGCATCCTTACTTGCAAAGAATCGCTGATACATATTTGCATCTCCCAACACAAGTAAAAACCCCGGCAGACAGAAATTGATGATGTCCATAAACGAATAGACACCAAAAAAATTCATGTGATCCAGTTTCCCCATGGATTGAAAAGCTGAATCCATTCCAGACATCCCTCCTGCTTTGAACCATAATATTGGGAACGCAATCAATAAGGATAAAGACATGATTATTCCGTTCCCCACATCGGTATAAGCCACGCTGAACAATCCTGCTAACATGGTGTATGCAATAATAAAAACCGCTGCGACAATGGTTGCCCATTCTAAACTAATTAGACTTTGACCAGATTCATCTACTAAAATTGTATGCAATACTGCCCCACCTGCATTGTATTGATAACTTACGATTACCATATATGCCATGACCAGGGCAATGACACTCAGAATTCGAGCTGTAGTGCCATATCGGTCTCCAATTATTTCCGGTACAGTGAATTTTTCATAAGAGCGAACCTTTCCTGCGATTTTTGTCAATAGAAAAATTCCAAATACACTTCCTATAGGAAGAATAAATGCAGCCATTCCCGTAGCGTACGTCTTCCCTGCATTTCCTAAAATAGAACCAGTCCCTATCCAGGTTGCCAACATGGTTCCTACCAATACCCAAGGAGTTAAGCTTCTCCCTGCAACAGCAAAATCTGCTTGAGTTTTTATGTTTCCTGCTTTGTATAAACCAACTCCAATGAGAATAAATAAATAGATGGCGATTGTAATCAGGTATATCATAAATAATTGACTTTAGGAATATTACAACTGGATCAATCCAGCATCAATCGTCTTAATAGCCGTATAGGAATGGAACCGTGAGATAATAATTCTTCATGGAATTCTTTTAAATCAAAATCAGTTCCTCGGGCGGATTCAATATCATGTTTTAAATCCCACATGAGTGTACTTCCCACAAAATAAGTGGATAGCTGACCGAACGACAATTGAGCTCTCCTCCATTTAGCTGACGCTTCTGCTTCTTCCTGAAAGGTTTCATGAACCATAAGCTCCATAGCTTCTTCTTCTGTCATATTTCCCGCATGTATTTTCTGATCAATAATAGCATTGGCAATTCCTCTAAGTTTCCATTTCATCTGTACCAATTTATATCTTGGATCACCATCCCCGAATCCTTCATCAATCATCATCCCTTCTGCATAATGAGCCCATCCTTCCACCATAACTCCGCTTCCTAATACAGAGCGAATGATAGATGGATGTTGATTTGAATAATACAATTGCACATAATGACCGGGTAGTGCTTCATGAATGGATAATATTTTCACCGAGATTTTATTGTATTCTCGTAAAAAAGATTCTGCTTTTTCATCGCTCCAGTCTTCTGGAATCGGTGACACATTGTAAAATGTTTTTAAATTAGCCTCCAAAGGTCCCGGTGCTTGGAGAGATGCAATGGAAAATCCCCGTTGATATTCCGGAGTTTCTCGAATTTCTAGAGGTTTGGACGGGTCAAGTGTCAATAAATCCTTTTCCATAATAAATTGATTTAATTCATCAATGGTTGCTTGTGCATTGTCCACTACTTCATGACGTGAAACATGGTCATCTGCGATATAGTCCAAAACCGTTTCTATTACGTTTAGTTGTTCGGAATGAGAATCTATAGATGGATTTTTTTTCGTGAATTTTTTAAATATAGGGATAGCTAATTCCAACATATCAAATTGAACCGATTTTAACTCCGATTGTGCCCGAGTCATGACTTCTTCGGCTGATATGCCTTCATTTAGTGTAAATGGAAGTAATTGACTGTACAGGTTTTTTCCCAATCGAAAATCTCTATGAGGACCCGTTTCCAATTTTTTCTTTAAAAATTTTTGAAATTTTAAAATTGATTCAGATGCTACCATTCCCAATGTTTGTAGGTTTTCAGATAGTCCTGATTCCAGATCTTTAGAAAATAACGGTAATTCTTCTTCCAAAACATGAACAAGACCATCGCATTGTTTAATGGCTGTTTCCAGATGTGGTTTTGGCATTTTATTTAGAATGGTTTCAGCATTTTTAAGGAATTTCGGTGTGGCTTTGATTCGTCCCTTCAAACTAATTGCACGTTCTTTTTTTGGAGCAAAATCATAACTCATTAATGTTTCATATCCCGACCCCAAAGTCCAAATGGGTCCCATGGGGTTCCATGTATGACTTTTTATTTCGTTCAAATGGAACACAGTTTCCCTCAATGAATGGGACATTAAATCATAATCAACCTGATCATCTTCAGGCAATAAATCAGGATTGATCTTTTTTAATTCATTTAAAATTAAATGGGTTGTCCTTAAATCCTGTAAAAAATCCTCGGTGTTGTTGGAAGGAAGTTTGTCATCATATGTATGAATTCCAATCCACGTTGCGGTAACAGGGTTGGATTGAAAATACCACTCTAAAAAAGATTCTCTTATTTTATCAATTTTTTTTTTATCACTATTATGCATAATAATTAAAATAAAAAAGATAACAACTAATCCCGTAATTGATATAGTTTTGACTGGAGATATTTTCATCTTGAATTGTAAAGTTAACCCTAAATACACCAAATTCCAACCTTAACTATGTATGGTAAACGATTTTCTCAACTACTAATCTTCGCAATGATTATCGTTGGATGTGAGAAGACCTCAAAACCAGCTTCATCAAATAATTTACAATCAAATATTCAAGAGGAACATAAAAATATGAATCGTCTGGCACATGAAAAAAGTCCATATCTTCTTCAGCATGCCAATAATCCTGTGGATTGGTATCCATGGGGAGAGGAAGCATTTGCAAAAGCAAAATCACTAGATCGTCCAGTATTTCTATCCATTGGTTATTCAACTTGTCACTGGTGCCATGTCATGGAACATGAATCGTTTGAAGATGAAGATGTAGCACAGTTAATGAATCAATATTTTATCTCTGTAAAGGTAGATCGGGAAGAACTTCCAGAAATTGATCATGTATATATGTCCGTCTGTCAAGCCATGACAGGACGAGGTGGTTGGCCTCTCACCATCATCATGACTCCGGAAAAAGAACCATTTTTTGCCGGAACTTATTTTCCAAAGGAAGGGAGAGGAAACAGACCCGGAATGATGCAATTGATTCCTGCTATCGCCAGAAATTGGGAGCAGGATAGAGAAAAACTAACAGGCAATATTTCTAAAATAAAGGACTATTTAGAGCGAACCAATTCAAAAAAAATGGGTGAGTTTCCAAACTCAACTCTCATCAATGATGGGTTCACACAGTTTTTACAACGATACGACCATGAATTTGGTGGTTTTGGAAATGCACCTAAATTCCCCTCGCCGCAAGATTATATTTTTCTGTTGAGATACTATCAGAAAACCAAGGATGAAACCGCACTCCAAATGGTTGAGAATTCATTGAAACATATGCGTAGAGGAGGCATTTGGGATCATGTTGGATTTGGGTTTCATCGTTATTCTACCGATCAGAAGTGGTTGGTTCCGCATTTTGAGAAAATGCTCTATGATCAGGCAATGTTATCTTTAGCATTTATTGAAACTTATCAAGCAACCCATAATGAATTGTATGCCAAAACCATCCGGGAAATCTTTACTTACGTTTTAAGGGATATGACCAGTCCGGAAGGCGGATTTTACTCCGCTGAAGATGCGGATAGTGAAGGTGAAGAAGGCCTTTTTTATTTGTGGACCATTGACGAAATAAAACAAGTCCTGGGCGACCAAAACGGCGACCGATTCATTCGTGCATTCAACCTGACGGAAAAGGGAAATTTTCGAGATGAAACCACACGCCAGTTTAACGGTAAAAATATACTGCATTTAAAAGAGACTTACAAAAACCTGGCCCAAAAATTGGGATTAAATGAAGAAAATCTTAACGGATTTATCGATGATTCCATCGTCAAGTTAATGCAGGAACGAAAACAGAGGATTCATCCTTTGAAAGATGATAAGATTTTAACCGATTGGAATGGTTTAATGATTGCCGCTTTGTCCAAAGGGGGAACGGTTTTAAATGAGCCATTCTATTTGAAAGTAGCAGAAAAAGCAGTTGACTTTGTTTTGAATACCTTACGAAATTCTGAGGGCAGATTATTAAAAAGATACAGAAACGGCGATGCAAATTTAAATGGCCATTTGGATGATTATGCTTTTATGATTTGGGGACTTCTCAACGTGTATGAAGCTGGATTTAATCCAATCTATTTGAAGCATGCAATAGAACTGGCAGAGATCATGAAAACAGATTTTTACGATGAAGACAATGGTGGGTTCTTCTTGGGAAGTGACCAATCGGAAAAGCTGATAGTTCGATCCAAAACCGGTTACGATGGAGCCATTCCATCGGGGAATTCCATTGCTGTTTTGGTGTTGAATCGCTTATACAGAATGACCGGCGATTCAAACTGGGCGGAATGTGCGGAAAGTACACTACGTGCTTTTTCACAGGATATGGAACGGGTTCCTTCAGGATATACAGCAATGATTTTGGGATTTTTGTATGATGCCTATGGTTCGAAAGAAATGGTAGTGGTAGGAAACAGCAATCAAAATGAAACCAAAAATATACTGAAAACATTGCAATCACTTTACGTACCCCAACGGGTCATGATTTTTAAGGATACAAACAAATGGAGAAATCCACTCTCAAAAATCGCTTCATGGACCGAAAATCACTCTATGAAAAACAATAAACCCACCATTTATATTTGCGAAGATTTTGCCTGCCGTTTGCCAACCACATCTATCGAAAAAGCAATAGAACTCATTCAAAATTAACATAAACAAAGGAAATTTATGAAACTGCATTGGAAAATTATAATTGGACTTATTTCGGGATTGATATACGGAATCATCGCTTCTACTTCAGGATGGGGAACGTTCACTCACGACTGGATAGCACCGTTTGGAACCATTTTTATCAATTTGTTAAAATTAATTGCAGTGCCTTTGGTTTTGTCTTCCTTAGTTACAGGAGTTGCATCTCTTGCAGATCTAAAAAAATTATCCCGAATTGGTGGTAAAACAATCGCTATTTACATCGTTACAACAGCAATTTCCGTATCCATAGGATTGATCATTGTAAACTTGATGCAACCGGGAAATCATGTCCCACAGGAAATGAAAGAGAAACTCCAAACAACCTATCAAAAAGATGCTTCTTCCAGAACAGATTCAGCACAAAAAGTAAAAGAACGAGGTCCTCTCCAACCCATCGTGGATATGGTACCCAATAATGTGTTTAGCTCTGCTTCCAATAATCGGAATATGCTTCAAGTGGTATTCTTCGCCATTTTTCTGGGAATTGGATTGATACAAGTTCCTAAAGATAAGGCAAAGCCTGTCCTTCATTTTTTTGAGGGGATAAATGATGTCATTATTAAATTGGTTGATCTCATCATGCTGTTTGCTCCTATTGGTGTATTTGCCCTCATTGCTCAAACCATTAATAAAGTGGCAGGAGATAACATTTCTCAAGTGATGGAATTGCTTGGTGCTTTGGGTTTTTATATGTGTGCAGTCATTTTAGGATTGGTCATTCACATGGTGGTTACTTATACCGGCATTTTAAAAGTATTCACATCCATGCCCATAAAAACTTTTTACGCTGGAATTGCTCCGGCACAATTATTGGCATTTTCTACCAGTTCCAGTGGAGCTACTCTGCCTGTTACCATGGAACGATGTGAAGATGAGTTAGGAGTATCTGAAGAAGTGTCCTCATTTGTTCTCCCCTTGGGTGCAACCATTAACATGGATGGGACTGCATTGTATCAAGCAGTGGCTTCGGTTTTTATCGCCCAAGCGTTAGGTTTATCCTTAGACCTTGGTGCGCAACTTACCATTGTATTAACTGCAGTTCTTGCATCCATCGGAACCGCTGCGGTCCCTGGAGCAGGAATCATTATGCTGGTTATTATCCTGGAAGCTATTGGTGTGCCCAGTGCAGGGATCGCTTTAATTCTTGGTGTGGACAGAATTTTAGATATGCTGAGAACCACAACCAACGTAACCGGTGATGCAGCTGTGGCAGTAACCATTGCTTCCAATGAGGGGCAGTTGGATTTAAGAATAGGAAAGATAAATGTAGAATGATTTATGATTAAAATTTCAAAAATGTTTATATGGCTATTTTTGCAGTATAAACAGAATGAGAATAAGAGTAATTATGGATATAACCACCATTAATTACTATAAGTTAGTAAATATTAAAGAAAATTGTATATACGGAGGATTTAGTGCAATATACACTTTTGACTAAGTCGTATATACACGGTTAATCTATCTATTTAAATTATCATTCAGATCGTTTTACCTGAATCCCCAACTCATTTAACTGTTCTATACTAACATTGCTTGGGGCATTTTCCATGAGTGCTGATGCTGAAGTGGTTTTAGGGAAAGCAATCACATCTCGAATATTCTCCGTCCCTGCTAAAAGCATAACCAAACGATCAAATCCAAATGCAATACCACCATGGGGTGGAGTGCCATATTTCAAGGCTTCCAGTAAAAATCCAAATTTTTCTTTGGTTTCTTTATCGCTCATACCCAAAAGTGAAAACACTTTTTTCTGAATTTCAGGCCTGTGAATACGGATGGAACCCCCGGCAATTTCATATCCATTCATGGTGAGATCGTATGCCCTTGCCTTTAACGATTCAGGGTTTGAATCCATGTCTTCTACTTTCTGAGTTGAAGGTGATGTAAATGGATGATGAAGAAACGTTAATTTATGTGTCTCCTCGTCCATTTCAAACATGGGAAAATCTGTAACCCAAAGAGGTTTGAAATTATGGTTATCCACTAATTTTTCACGTTTAGCAATTTCAATTCGAAGGGCTCCCAGTGCTTTCAATACTGTCATTTTATCATCACCGATAAGAAATAATATGTCATCATCATGAATATGAAGATCGTTGCACAATTTACTCTGTAACTCAGGTGAGAAAAATTTGGATATTCCACCGGATAAACCACCATTTTTACCTTTCATCCATGCAAGACCTTTAGCATTGAATTTTTTGACAAATTCTGTGAATTCATCAATTATTTTTCTTGAGTATTTTGACCCACCTTTAACAACAATCCCTTTGACTACCTCTGAAGATTTAAATGCATTAAACTCAGTTTGATCCGTGAATGATTTTGCATCCATTAACTTCATCTCATATCGTAAATCTGGTTTATCCGAACCGTAATTATTCCATGCAGCTTCCCATGTCATTCTTGGAAAAGGATTGGGTAAATCAATTCCTCTCACCGTTTTAAAAACATATCGAGTTAAACCACCAAAATGTTTAAAAATATCTTCTTCATCCACAAAGGACATTTCCAAATCAATTTGGGTAAATTCCGGTTGACGATCTGCCCTTAAATCTTCATCTCGAAAACATTTGACAATTTGAAAATATCTGTCGAAACCACTAATCATAAGAAGTTGCTTATAAATTTGTGGTGATTGCGGAAGTGCATAAAATTTTCCGTTGTGAACTCTACTGGGGACCAAATAATCTCTGGCACCTTCCGGGGTTGATTTCATTAGAACCGGGGTTTCAACTTCCACAAAATTATGCTCAGATAAGTACTGCCGGGTTGCCTGATAAGCTTCGTGACGAATCAGAATGTTCTGTTGGAGTTCTTCCATACGAAGCTCCAAATACCGATATTTTAATCGTAAATTTTCTTCTGCGCTTTCCCGATCAGTTAAGACAAAAGGTAGGGGTTCAGCTTCATTCAGAATTTCTAACGCAGAAACATTCACCTCAATATCCCCTGTGGGTAAATTAGGATTGGGAGTTTGCCTACACGAAACAGTTCCTCTGATAGATAAAACATCTTCAATGGATAGTTTTTTTACCAAGTCAAAATTACCGGAATATGAATCGGAATTGAGTATTATTTGAGTTTTTCCATACCGGTCACGAAGATCAATAAATATAACTTTCCCGTGCAATCGAACCGTATGAACCCAACCGTTTAAAACGACCTCTTTCCCAATATGGGAAGTTCGTAAGTCACCACAAGTATGTGTTCCTTTATACATTAGTCAATAACAATTTCAAAATTATTTAATTTACATTTGAGGAGGGTAAATGTATAGATGATCACCCAATTTAAAACTTAAACTGAGAGTGAATTAATGAATTCAAAAACCAACTTTTTGTAGAGCATTCTATTCATTTCTCATCGTGAGTTAAAACGTCAAAAAATGAAGGGGATTTCCGTGTCGTGACTCTGTAATGGATTTTATAACGATTAACCACAGATCACAAAACCAGTTTTCAGAATCAAACTTATCGTTTTGAAACTTTTAATCGGTTGATTGCCCTTGCAGCGGAAACTGTGATTCTGGTTTGATCCAATTCGTCATTTTTCTCAACTCTTCTGGTTTTAGCTCTTTCCAAAGATTTTTCTGCTCTTTCAAAATCAATTTCTTCTGCCCGTTCTACGGTTTCAACCAGTAATTGAACCTTTTCCTTTGTGATTTCTACAAATCCTCCGCTGGTTGCAAAAAAGTGGTCTTTTTTATTTTGAGTCACTTTTATCTCACCAATCCCTAAGGCTATAATAGCATTTTGATGATTTGCCAATACACCAAATGAACCATCCAATCCGGGACAGCGTACATAGTCCACGTTCCCTTCATCTACCAATTTGGTTGGCGTTACAATTTCTAAACGAAATTCAGTCATTAATCATCATTCTTTTTTGTTTTATTGAAGACCTCATCTATTGAGCCTACGTATGCAAAATCATTTTCATGATACTCATCCGCTTCTCCACTTAAAATGGCTTCAAATCCTGAAACAGTATCCTCCAGCGAAACATATCGTCCTTCTTTACCTGTAAACTGTTCTGCTACAAAAAAGGGTTGACTCATAAATTTTTGCATTTTTCTGGCTCTTGCCACAGTCAGTTTATCCTCATCAGATAATTCATCCATGCCTAAAATTGCAATAATGTCTTGTAACTCACGGTATTTTTGAAGAATTGCTTGAACCTGTCTTGCAACATTGTAATGTCTGTCACCAATAACTCTAGGATCTAAGATTCTTGATGTAGAAGCCAACGGATCTACTGCAGGATAAATTCCTAATTCTGCAATTTTTCTTTCTAATACAGAAGTAGCGTCCAAGTGAGCAAATGCAGTTGCAGGTGCTGGATCGGTTAAATCATCTGCAGGAACATAAACTGCTTGAACAGATGTAATAGAGCCTTTTTTAGTCGAGGTTATTCGTTCTTGTAAGTCACCCATTTCTGTAGATAAGGTAGGCTGATAGCCCACCGCAGATGGCATTCGTCCTAACAAAGCAGACACTTCTGACCCTGCCTGAGTAAACCGAAATATATTATCAATAAACAGCAAAACATCTCTACCTTCATCATCTCGAAAATATTCTGCCATTGCCAATCCACTCAATCCCACACGAAGTCGTGCTCCGGGTGGTTCATTCATCTGCCCAAAAACCATTGTGGTTTTTTTAATGACACCTGATTCACTCATCTCTTTATATAAATCATTTCCTTCACGGGTTCTTTCACCAACACCAGCAAATACGGAATATCCGCCATGCTCAGTGGCAATATTGCGAATCAATTCCTGGATTAATACTGTTTTTCCAACTCCGGCTCCGCCAAATAATCCTGTCTTTCCTCCCTTGGTATAGGGTTCCATCAAGTCAACTACTTTAATTCCGGTTACCAATATTTCAGTTGATGTGGACAAATCCTCATGTTTTGGAGCAGACGCATGAATGGGATTTCTTTTCTCAGTAGTGACGTCTCCTTGCCCATCTATAACATTTCCAGTAACATCAAAAAGTCGTCCCAAAGTCTCTGGTCCAACTGGAACGGTAATGGGGTTTCCCGTATCCTTCACTTTTTGTCCCCGAACCAACCCGTCCGTTGAATCCATTGCTACCGTCCTAACGATGCCATCACCTAAATGTTGTGCGGTTTCTAAAATTAGCGTTCCATCTCCATTCTGATTTATTTCAAGTGCGTTTAAGATTTCTGGTATATGTCCATCTTCAAATGTAACATCCACAACCGCACCCATAATCTGCGATATTTTTCCAACAGTATTCATGTCAGTTCCTTATGATTGTTTTAACGCTTCAGCTCCGCCAACAATTTCTAAAATTTCCTTTGTAATTGCAGCTTGCCTTGCTTTATTAAATTCCATGGTTAAATCTTTTATCATTTCTTCTGCATTTTCAGTAGCATTTTCCATTGCTACCATCCGTGCGGCTTGTTCACTGGCATAGGATTCCAGCAAATATTTCCAAATTTGAATATTCAAATGACGGGGAATCAAACTGGTTACCAATTGAATTTTATCCGGTTCGTATATCCTATCGGCATGAGATTGATCTTCCTCTGAAAATTCAAGTGGAAGTAATTTTTCAGATTCAGCATATTGATTAGCAACATTTACAAACTCATTGTAAACCACATGAATTTCATCTACACTTCCATCGGTAAAATGACCAATAATTCCTTTCCCAATCTGAATTGCATCTCCAAAAGATAAGTCATTCCAAAAATTCAAATGACTCTCGATAATAGTGTAGTGTCTACTTTTAAAATAATCTCTTGCCTTCTTTCCAATACAAAACACATCCACTTTATCCTTTCCGAAATTATCAATTTCTGAATGTGCCTTCTTGAGAATATGGGAGTTAAAGGAACCTGCCAATCCCCGGTCAGATGTCACCACGACGTAGGCAATGCGTTTTATCGGTCGGACTTGGAGTAGATTTAAAACGTCTCTATCCACATCAGGTAATAAATGTTCAATTACTTCTGTGAGCCTTTTGGTGTATGGACGAGCTTCTTCCATGCGTTCTTGAGCTCTTCTCATTTTTGCAGCCGCAACCATTTTCATCGCTTTGGTTACTTTTTGGATGCTTTTGACCGATTTTATTCGATCACGAATGTCCTTTAAATTGGCCATAAAGATTTACGCAGTAAAACCACCTTTGAATGCACGAATGGCTTCATCCAATTTATTTTCAACTTCTTTGGACACAACTCCTTCAGTATGAATGGATTCCATTTCTGCTGAGCAATTTGCATCTAAATAATCCGACAATCCGATTTCAAAATCTTTAACTTGAGAAGCAGGAATTTCATCCAGATGTCCTCTGGTTCCTGCAAAAATAATCGCAATCTGTTTTCCTATATCCATAGGCACATATTGGTTCTGTTTCAAGATTTCAACCATGCGTTCACCTCGAGTTAATTGAGACTGTGTGGCTTTATCTAGGTCTGAACCAAACTTCGCAAATGCTTCTAATTCACGGTATTGTGCTAAGTCAAGTCTCAATGTCCCGGCAAAACTCTTCATCGCCTTTAGCTGAGCAGCACCACCGACACGAGAAACAGATAATCCCACATCAATAGCGGGGCGAACCCCTGAATTAAACAAATTGGTTTCCAAGTAAATCTGACCATCCGTTATGGAAATAACGTTGGTGGGAATGTAAGCCGCAACGTCCCCTTCCTGAGTCTCAATAATAGGCAACGCTGTTAATGAACCTCCACCTAAATCGTCAGACAATTTTGATGCTCTTTCTAATAATCTACTATGAAGATAGAAAACATCACCGGGAAATGCTTCACGTCCAGGTGGTCGTCTTAATACCAAAGACATCTGCCTATAAGCTACCGCTTGTTTTGATAAGTCATCATAAATAATTAATGCGTGTTTTCCATTATCACGGAAATGTTCTCCCATGGCACATCCAGAATACGGTGCAATATATTGGATGGGTGCGGGGTCCGAGGCATTTGCTGCTACCACAGTTGTATATTCCATCGCTCCATTTGCTTCTAATTCTGTTACAATCTGTGCTACTGTAGATGCTTTTTGCCCAATGGCAACATAAATACAATAAACAGGTTCGTCTGTATTGTGTGTGTTTTTTTGATTGATAATTGTATCCACAGCAATAGCGGTTTTACCGGTTTGTCTATCTCCGATAATTAATTCTCGTTGTCCACGCCCAATGGGGATCATAGAATCAATAGCTTTAATTCCTGTCTGAAGTGGTTGATTAACGGGACTTCTCTGCATCACACCCAATGCTTTTCTTTCAATGGGTAATGAATCGGTGGTATCGATGGGACCTTTCCCATCCATGGGTTGTCCCAACGGATTTACCACCCTTCCTAACATGGCTTTTCCAACAGGAACTTCAACAACTTTCTCAGTTCTTTTGGCAAGATCGCCCTCTCTGACTTTTCGGCTATCTCCAAATAAAACAACTCCTACATTGTCTTCTTCCAAATTTAATGCCATTCCATATACACCATTTGGAAGTTCCACTAATTCAGAACTCATCACATTTTCAAGTCCGGTAACTCGGGCAACACCGTCACCAATCTCAATAACTTCACCAACCTCCGACACATCCACCGAAACATTAAATTCTTCGATTTGTTGGCGTAACAATTCGCTGATATTTTCAGTCTTTATTTCCATTTCTTATTCCTTGATATTAGGATTGTAGTAAATTTTCTTTCAAGCGTTCCATTTTTCTTTGAATAGTGGCATCAAGAAACGTATTCCCTATTCGCAGTTTGATACCTCCCAAAAGTGTGGGATCCACTCTCACTTGTAAATCAGTATTCATCTTCAAATTTGATTCTAACCCATTCTGAAGTTTTAGCCTATCCTGGACATCTAATTCACGGGAAACAGCTGCGTCCACTTTAATAATTCTATGTTTTACATTGAATTCGGATTCATAGGATGTTTTTAAAATCGAAAATTTATCCATCGCTCTATGATCCATCAATATAATTACAAATTCAATCACCAAGGGATGACAACTCCCGCCCATAGTGACTGTCAAAATACGATCTTTTTCTTCTTTCGAAATTCGTTTGGATAAAATGAGTGATCTGAATTGGGGATCCTTTTTCCATAGAGAATTCATAATTTCCAAAGATTCCAAAACATCCCGAGAACACTTCTGTTCTTCTGCAATTTTATACAGAATCGCTAAAAATTTTTTCAGCTTAGAATCAAGCTTCATATTGACGTACATTTTTTAATGATTCATCAATGATGGCTTGATTATCATCTTTTGATATATTTTTGGAAATCAATTTTTCTGCAATGGTAAGCGACAAATCAACCACCTCAGTTTTTATTTCTGAAATAGCTTTGTCTTTTTCGATTTTTATTCGGTTTTCTGCTTCAGTTAAAATTGATTTTGACTGTTCTTTGGCTGCATTCAATGTATCTTCTTTTAGTTTTATAGATGCAGCTTTTGCCTCTGCCAGAATAGATTGTGCTTCCGCCTGTGCTTTATTCACAATTTCTTCTCCACTGGCATTCAACTTTGCCAGCTCTAGTTGTGCTTTTTCAGCATCATCCAGGGAAGAACGAATATGCTCTTCCCTTTCTTTCAACATATTTAAAAGAGGTTTCCAAGCGAACTTTGCCAAAACCGTTAGCAAAACCAAAAAGGTTAAGATTGTCCAAATAAATAGACCCGGATCCAGTTGAACTAAGGGATTGTCCATTACAAACCTATCTCTTTATTATTTCATCAATACAATGAGTAGAGCAAAAACCTCACCTAAAATTGCTACTCCCTCTAAGAGGAAGAGTGGTAAGTTCACTGCTCCTGTAATTTTATCGGCAGCTTCCGGTTGACGAGCGATGCCTTCAGCAGCTGCTGAAGCTAATCGTCCGATACCTAATCCAGCACCAATGACAATGAGTCCAAGACCCAATGCAACTCCGAATAAATGAAGATATTCCATTATTTATTTCTCCTTTAAGATTTATGATTAATGGTGAACATTGATTGCCAT
>CAZBZK010000006.1:0-15290 GCA_964496365.1 uncultured bacterium | reverse complement strand
AACATGAAAACATGTTTTGTAACTGAAAAATCAATTCCAAAAAAAGTAGGAAAATGTATCAATGGATGGTCCAATGAACTATTGGACACATGATGAATTATATTCTCTCCGACTTGGTCTAACACAGTTCCAGACTTGTGTCCGGACTCAGCAGCACTCATTATTGATTAAATGGTTTTTCTTTAAAACTAATATTAAAAAAGAAAGCCTCACTGATGTGAAGCATTATAAAACAGCCCACAAAAGTAAGCACAAATGGTAAATGTGTAAAAGAATAAAAATTAAAAAAAAGTGAAAAAAACACACCATAAAAAATTAGTTTCATCATAAAAAATAAAATAAAAAACTTTGGGAGAGATTTTGGATTTTGTTTATGGGTACGTTCAGCGCTATAAACGGTAAGAATTCCCACCAAAAGAGGGACGGTAATTCCGATTATGTATTCAAAATAAAATTTCGGATTTACCAACAATAATATTCCCAAATAACAAAAAGATCCATAAATCATGTAACGTATAAATTTTTTTGCAGTCATTCATTTCCTCCAAATTACTTTTCCAATTCCATAAAACCCTGAAATCAGTCCGATGCCAAGTCCTATCATCATTATCCACGGAGTTGTTCCCAGCCATTTATCTAAAAATAATCCTGATAATGTAAAAAAAATAATCCCTCCGATTAGACCATAAGATGCAGTTGCAATGGGGCCGGAATTTTTTACTAAAGTCTGAAAATAAGCTAATGATTTAGTAAAACTGGAATCAGTTTGTTTCAATTTGGGAACTGTTTGTTTCTTTCAAAATGGAACATTGCCCTTGGAATTTTGCACCTTGTTCAATATGGAGTTGAGCATATATCAAATCGCCATCCAAGGTAGAATATTTCCCCAATTCTGCCCTATCATTCACAGATACATTTCCAAATACCTGTCCACCTATATGAATATTTGCAGCTATAATATCACCATAAACCGTGCCTGTTTTTCCAATCCGAACGTCCCCGAGTGTCTTTATCGAGCCAAAAACTTTTCCATAAACGATCAATCCTTCCTCCAATTTAATATCGCCTTTGATCTCCGCATCAGGACCAACCATGGTATGAATATTCTTAAACGTGAGCTTAGTCTTCACTATGAATACTTAAATCTTTGAGTTTATAGTGTGGAAAAAACTGCAAGGGATCTAAAACCATACCATCTTTCCAAATTTCAAAGTGAAGGTGTGGTCCCGATGATATACCTGTGCTCCCAACATGAGCGATGGCTTCACCAGCAGATACGATATCCCGGCTTCTTGCGAGAACATTTTCCGTATGTCCATATTGAGTAAAATATCCATCACCATGATAAAGAATAATATGATTTCCTAAATCATAACTCCAACCAGAATGCACGACAAATCCTCCTGCGGCTGCAACAATGGGAGTTCCTTGAATCGCTGAAATATCAATCCCGTAATGATTTTTCGATTTTATATCGAAACCCATAGTTAATTTTTGGGTCAAATATCCATTTACGGGTACTTGTGATGGAATAGAAGAGACATTAAATCCGCCTATGGTATTGGGTTGGAGAGAATCGTTTTTACCAGTTGCAGTGTTTGACTCGGGTTGTAATTCTAATTCCCCAGTTAATGTCTTTCTAATTTTGCCATCCAGATATTTCATTCTGTTTAAATCATTAAGTAGAGTTCGTACGGTAAGCCTTTCGGTTAATAATTCGGAATATTTCCTTTCCACATCTTTTTTGGATGCCAGTACAAACCCGTGATTTACCACTATAAACATACAGCATAATATCAAACAGGTTATGAGTAAAATAATTCCAATTAAAATAGGAATGGAAATGGAAAATTGTCTTTGTTTATCTCCTGAATCAGGAATGAACAAGATATTTATTCGTTTCGATTTCAAATGGGTCGTTTAATCCATGGAGCGAAGAAGTTCTAAAATTCGTTCTAAATCTTCATTTGAAAAATAATGTACAGAAATGACACCACCTTCTTTTTCCGGTTTTAACTTCACTTTTGTCCCTAGGAGTTCAATGATTTCATTTTCAATAGCTCGAATTGCCGCAACATACTTTTGAGGCTGTTTCACATCAGCCGATGTTTTAGTCCCAGCAGATTTATCTTTAATCCACTGTTCTACAGCTCGAACACTCAATCGTTCACGTTTAATTTTTTCCCATAATTTTAATTTCTCCCTATTTGTTTTCTCCATTAAAATCCCTCTTCCATGACCTGCTGACACTTCATTTTTTCTTATGCTTTCCAAAATTTCCTTTGGTAAAGATAGCAATCGAATGGAATTTGAAACAGTAACACGCTTTTTCCCTACCGCTTTTGCAATTTCAGTATGATTTAGGTTGAACTGACTTTGTAATAATGCAAATGCTTCTGCTTCTTCAATTGCATTCAAATTTTCTCTCTGAATATTTTCAATGAGGGCTATTTCCAATAATTCAGATTCGTTTTTTACTTTCATTCTGAATGCAGGAATCATCTTTAATTTGGCCAATTTTGCTGCTCTAAGCCTTCTTTCACCTGCAATGAGAATAAAGGACCCGTTGTCTTCCTGAACTGTAATTGGAGTTATAATCCCTTTTGCTCGTATCGAATTCACCATCTCTTCAAGTTTTTTGGGGTCAAAAATTTTTCTGGGTTGATGGGGATTTTCTTTTATTGATTTTATGGGTATCGATTCAACATTTTTAGGCTCTAATTGCTTTTTTTCTGTTATGGGGCGGATGAGTGCTCCCAACCCTTTTCCAAGTCGCTTATCTGACACGGGTTAATAACTCCTCGACTAAACTTAAATAATTTTGTGCTCCGGTAGAATTTGCATCGTAGAGTAAAGCTGGTTTCCCAAAACTGGGGGCTTCCCCAAGACGAACGTTTCGATGAATAACCGTTTCAAATAATTTTTCTTCAAAATATTCCCGTACTTCATCAGCGACTTCTTTCGATAAATTTAACCTGGAATCGTACATGGTGAGTAAAACTCCTGCAATGGTTAATTTTGAATTGATGTGCTGTTGTACCAACCTGATGGTATTTAACAGTTGTCCCAATCCTTCTAATGCATAATACTCGCATTGAATGGGAATTAGTATAGCATCCGAAGCCGCTAAAGCATTAATGGTGAGCAATCCAAGAGACGGAGGACAGTCAATAATGATGTATTCATAGTTTCTTTTTAATTGTTCTAACATTGATTTTAATTGGTATTCTCTCGCCATAATACTCACCAATTCGATCTCTGCTCCGACTAAATCACTATTGGAAACAATGGCGTCTAAATGATGAAATTCAGTAGATACAATTGCTTTATTTATATTTGTACCTCGAATCAGTACATCGTAAATGGTTTTGTTTTTATCGGAAACTAAATTCGAAATTCCTGTCGTTGCATTTGCTTGTGGATCAAAATCGATGATAAGTGTTGAGATTTCTGCAACCGCCATACTGACAGCGATATTTACAGACGATGTTGTTTTACCAACTCCACCTTTTTGATTTACTAGAGATAGGATTTTTGTCATAATATTGAATATGGTCGGAGTAAATTTAATGGAATATTTCATCCATTAACAAGGCTCGGAGCAACAACTTATTTTAATGAGAGAATATCAATGTATTTGGTTAAATGAAAGCAATTTGTAAAACGTCTCCTCATGCTGGATTGAATTGGACTCAATGTGAGAAACCCTCCCCATCCACAAATGAAGTCCTGATTAAAATAACTCATACCGCTATTTGTGGAACAGACCTTCATATTTATGAATGGGATGATTGGGCACAAAATACCATCAAGACACCTTTGATTATTGGACATGAATTTGTTGGTGTAGTTGAAAAAATTGGCAACGGTGTAACTCATTATCATGTTGGAGATATCGTATCTGGTGAAGGGCATATAACTTGCGGACGTTGCAGAAACTGCAGAGCAGGACAACGTCATTTATGTCACAAAACAATCGGAATTGGAATTCATCGCAATGGAGCATTCGCTGAATATTTGACTCTTCCTGAAGGGAATGTTTGGCCTGTACATAAAGATATTGGCGTTAATATTGCTTCTTTTTTTGACCCCTTAGGAAATGCAGTTCATTGTGCTTTAAGTTTTGACATGGTTGCGGAAGATGTTTTGATCACCGGTGCAGGACCCATTGGATGCATGGCAGTTTCTATTTGCAAATATATCGGTGCAAAAAATGTTGTGGTAACTGATATTAATAATTTTCGGTTGAATTTGGCAAAGCAAATGGGAGCAGATGCAGTTGTGAATATTCAAAACGAAAAGATTTCGAGTTGCTTTAAATCATTAAGAATTAGTACTGGGTTTGATGTCGGACTGGAAATGTCAGGAAATTCTCAGGCATTAAGCAATATGATTGAACACATGTACCACGGTGGAAAAATTGCATTATTAGGAATCCTTCCAAACGAAACCAGAGTAAATTGGGATGAAATTATTTTTAAAGGACTTCAATTGAAAGGGATTTACGGTCGAGAAATGTTCGAAACATGGTATAAAATGACTCAACTTATTCGGGGAGGGTTGGATGTAAGTTCCGTCATTTCCCATACATTCCCTGCTGAAGATTTTGAAAACGCATTTTCAGTAATTGCATCAGGGAATTGTGGAAAAGTGATACTGGAATGGTAACGTTTGAACCAACCATCATACCATAATACATTTCATTTTATACATTCTTAAATATGATGGAAATTATAACGAACAATCCCTATGAAACTACATTAGACGGATTAACCATAGTTGACCCCGTAACGTCATTTTTTGATTGGTGTAAAGAAAGAGAAAATATTCGCATAAAACGAAAAAATGGAGAAAAGCCACCGTGGTCAGCTGACCCAATTTTTCAAAAAGGAAGATTTCTTAATACATTTAGAGAAGACGATAAAGGTTCAAAAGCCGTATTATCGTTTTGTGAGCCGTTTAAAAATAATTTAAAAAAATTGATACACTCTCTTTTTATTGCTAGGTGGTGCAATCAACATACAACGTTAAATTCCCTTAATGCTTCTTTCTTAAACTATCCATCACATATTAAAAAAGAAATTTTACTAAACAAAGTAAATCAACCGTGGTCATCCGAAGCCTATCCCATCGTACCCATCCATTGGAACGGAATTGAATATGATAGATTAGAAGCCATAACGAATCTTTTTCCACAAATTATTGATTTTCTCATGGATAAAATTAAAGCATCCAAACAAAATGTCATTACAGCGACGAATGCTATAAATGAGACGTTTAAAATGACGAACGATTTTCCAATTTTTATGGCAATTGTTGATATAGGGTGGTTCAGATCAGATGTTATATGTCCAAATAGTCCCGTTCCCGTTGGCATAGGAGCACAACCGTATTTAGACCGATTGCAAAACCATTTCGGTCTATCTAATCATCATAAAACAATTGCGAAAATAATAGAGATACAATACGATTTTTGGCCCACAATTAGACGACCACTTACACCGATTGATGTAGAATATATTTGCTGTGAAAATCGAAAATATTTTAGTTATATCAATGGTACAAAAAAATTTGAAGGAAAAAATCTGTTTAAAGTGAATGAATAAACTATGAATGAATCAAAAAAATATTACAACAAAATCCTTTCTCAAATTGAAATTGATGGGCTTTATAAAAAAGAACGTACCATTATCACACCTCAAGGTGTTTCAATAGAAACTAAGGAAGGTGGAGAGGTTCTAAATTTTTGTGCGAATAATTATTTAGGATTATCCAATCATCCGGATATAAAGGATGTTGCCAAAGACGCATTGGATGTTTATGGTTTCGGGCTTTCTTCGGTTCGGTTTATTTGTGGGACTCAGGATTTGCATTTGGAATTGGAACAAAAAATATCTCGTTTTTTCGGTATGGATGATACCATTCTCTACACATCCTGTTTTGATGCAAATGGAGGATTATTTGAGACATTGTTGGGAGCAGAAGATGCCATCATCAGTGATGCACTAAATCATGCTTCGATAATTGATGGAATTCGACTTTGTAAAGCACAGCGTCATCGGTTTTCCAATAGTAATATGGATGAATTGGAAACTATATTAAAGAAAACCCAAAATGCTCGTTTTCGCTTGATCGCTACCGATGGTGTATTTTCAATGGATGGTTTTATCGCCAAACTAGATGAAATTACCTTCCTATCAGAAAAATACAATGCCATGGTCATGGTGGACGATTCACATGCTACAGGATTCGTAGGAAAAACAGGAAGGGGATCGGGGGAATATCATCAGGTAATAAATAAAATTGATATTATTACATCAACCCTTGGCAAAGCCTTAGGAGGTGCTTCAGGTGGATTCACTACAGGACGTCAAGAAATCATAGACATCCTTCGACAACGGTCCCGTCCCTATTTATTTTCAAATACATTGGCACCAGCGATTGTGGCTGCGGGAATCAAGGTATTTGACATTCTTTCCTCATCCACAAAACTAAGGGATAAACTTGAAGATAACACTCATTATTTCCGTCAAAAAATGACAGAGGCGGGATTTGACATTAAACCTGGGATTCATCCCATTGTCCCGGTCATGTTGTACGATGCCAAACTGGCACAAAATATGGCAAGTGAACTCTTAGATCATGGTATTTATGTCATTGGGTTTTTCTATCCCGTCGTCCCAAAAAATGAAGCCCGAATTCGAGTTCAAATTTCTGCGGCTATGAATAAAATTGATTTGGATAAGGGAATAAAAGCATTTGTGAAGGTAGGTGAAAAATTAAAAATAATTTAAACACAGAAATATTTGCCTTTTAAAATTTTGAAGACTTATATTTGTCGGCTTTTTTCGTACTATATTTATAAAATTAAAGTTAAAGTAAATGAATAAATCACTGACTCCTAGATACATTATCATCGGGCTGGTTTTCACTTGGGCACTCTATTCCATTTGGCCTTCCATTAGATTTCAGTTTCTATCTGAAACCGAGAAGGAATCCATGCGGGAACAGGGAACTTTGGAATTGTTGGAAGACAAAGTCATTCGTCAAGGTCTCGATTTGAAAGGAGGTATGTATATCGTTTTGGAGGTAGATCTCCCCTCACTTATAACAAATTTAGCGATTAATATTGATAAATCGTTTGATAACGCCATGGAGGACCTTTCAAAACAAACAGACTTACCGGAAACGGATTTTTTTAAGTTATTCACAGATACTGTACTAAAAAATAATTTAAGACTCCCTCGGTATTATCATGAATATGGATCAAATGTAGAAGATATTGTGTCCCAGCTAAAAGAAGAATCTGAAGATGCAATCAATCGTGTTTTGGAAATTCTTCGGAATCGAGTGGATCAATTTGGTGTGTCTGAACCAACCATTCAAAAACAAGGAAGTAGTCGGATTATTGTAGAATTGGCCGGAATCCAAGATGCTGAACGGGCAAGAGCGTTACTCCAAAGCACTGCATTACTGGAATTTTATCTCGTGAAAAACGGTGAAATGACCAATTCGCTAAATCTTAAAATTGATAAGATTATGAAAAGCAGGGATGATCTCGAATCAATGGTTGAAGAAGATACAGATTCCGATAAAGATTCTACATTTCATGAACAGGAAACCGTAATTAGCGAAGACAAAACCGTACCAGTTAGTGAACTCTTTGGAACCAGTGATTCTGAAGATGATACCTCCTCTGCAGTAGTGGACCAACGTTTATTTGAAGATCGTCCTTTCTCTTCTCTTCTAAGGAATTTAGGTGGAGATATAGGAGTTCCGGAAAAAAATGTTTATACCGTTAAGAAAATATTATCTATGGATGAAGTTCAGGCACAACTAGAATCTGGTAATGGACAGTTATTATTTGGAAATGAAGCCCAAACGTACACAAGCCCAGATGGAATTGAAGAAAAAATAATCCCCCTTTACCATTTAGAGAATGCTCCTGAACTAACTGGAGGTGTCATCGAGGAAGCCAGACATCAAATTGGTAGTCAGGCAGGATCTTCTGCAGGTCAACCGGTTGTACTTTTGGATATGAATAGCGAGGGTTCCAAACAGTGGAGTCGAGTTACTGGAGCTAATATAGGAAGAAGAATCGCCATTGTTTTAGATCAAAAAGTGCATATGGCTCCATCCATCAGAGAAAAAATTATTAGCGGTGGAACTCAAATAGAGGGATTTACAGACTTGAATGAAGCTAAAGATATTGCCATTGTTTTAAGAGCTGGTGCACTCCCGGTTCCAGTCAATATAATTGAAGAGCGAATCGTAGGTCCATCCTTAGGTGCTGATTCCGTTAAAAAAGGAACTATATCCGTCGTCGTTGGATTAATCATCGTATTATGCTTCATGCTCTTATACTACCGATTAGCAGGCTCCATTGCAAATATCGCATTGATTTGGAATTTGTTGATGGTATTGGCCGTGCTAGCCTCATTAAAAGCAACCTTAACGCTTCCGGGAATTGCGGCACTAATTTTAACGGTGGGAATGTCTATAGATGCCAATGTGATTATTTTTGAACGGATACGGGAAGAATTACGGAAAGGGAAAACTCCTCGTGCGTCCATAGACGCTGGATATAGCAGGGCAATTACTGCAATTGTGGACGCAAATTTAACCACAGCTATTGCGGCATTGGTTCTGTTACGTTTTGGAGGACCTATTCAGGGATTTGCTACGGTTTTATTATGTGGAATTATGATTAGTATGTTTACAGCCATCTTCGTTACTCGAACTATTTTTAACTCCTTCACAAAAGGAAAACAACTGAAAACACTCAGCATATGAGAATAATTAAAGATACGCACATTAAATTTATGAGTCAGAGAAGGGCTGCTACAGTCTTATCTCTATTGTTAATAGCAATTGGAATTGGGTCTTTGGTTATCAATAAAGGACCCAAATTAAGTATTGATTTTCAGGGAGGGACACTTTTTGCGGTAAAATTCAATACACCAATGGATATTACTGATGTTCGAGCGGTTTTAGAGGATGTCCCGATAGATGGAGAACTCATCGATTTGAGTAAGGAAGAAATGAAACATTTTGGACAAGAATCCAATGTTGCCATCCGAATTACGCCCAGAGAAAATGACAGTAATGATTTTATTCAATCGGTTATTGATCATTTGATGAAGTCGTTTCCAAATCAAGTCCCTGAAAATTCAAAAGATTTTATTCTTACTATTGAAAAGGTAGGACCTAAAATCGGTGCTGAACTTAGTGGAAAGGCGTTTGTAGCTGTTGGGTCTGCTCTTCTTCTTATTTTACTTTATATTTCCATTCGTTTTGAATTTATCTTTGCTTTGGGAGCTATTGCGGCATTAGCACATGACGTTATGATAACGTTGGGGATTTTCTCCATTTTAAATTATGAAATTTCTTTGTCTATTATCGCTGCTTTCTTGACCATTGTAGGATATTCATTAAATGATACCATTATCATTTTTGATAGAATTAGAGAAAATGTAAAATCAAACAAGAGAACACCTTATATTGACATTGTAGATCAATCCATCAATCAATCTCTTAGCAGAACTCTCATTACCTCATTGACCACGTTTTTAGTTGTATTTATTTTATGGTATTTTGGTGGTGAGGTAATCCATGGATTTGCATTTGCCATGTTGATTGGAGTGATTGTGGGGACATATTCAAGCATTTATGTCGCTAGTTCCTTTGTGGTTTCGCTCCAACATAAAAGACAAAAAAAATAAAATTCCTTCGACATCTGAAGTGGATGTCACAGTTTTGGTTCACCACAATCACTTTCCTTTTACTGAAATCAGTAGAATGCGAAATAATAGATGCCTAAATTGAACCCTTCCATTTAGTCATGAACGTAAAAATAAATAAAGAAATTTTTCTTTCTTCAACTTCGACTCCGTTCGGACCCATGGGAATTGCACATTCAAATGGTAAAATTTGTACTATTTTATTTCCCGAAGAATTGCCATTTGAAAAAACTTTGGACACTAAATTCAAACCATCAAACATTCAAAAAGAATCCCAAGATTCATCTGGATGTGCAAGGCAAATGAAGGAATATTTTTCAGGAAAACGATTTTCATTTGATGTGGAACTGGAATTATTCCTGTCAAAATTTTTTTCTAAAGTGTTGACTATGGTATCTCTGATCCCTTATGGTGAGACCCGTTCATATAAAGATATTGCAAGAAAAGTTGGAAATCCTTTGGGAATGAGAGCTGTGGGAAATGCAAATGCAAAAAACCCATTACCCATACTCATTCCATGCCATCGAGTCATTAACCATGACGGAAGATTAGGTGGATATGGAGGCAGAATAGAACGGAAAGTCTTTCTTTTGGAGCATGAAAAAAGAAATGTTGCCACTGTAAAATAGTCTCATGTTCATTCACTTCAGACGTACTTTTTTTACTGGTTTATTAGCAATCGTTCCGGTTGCGTTAACCTTTTACATCTTAAAAATCCTATTTGTTTTTTTAGATAATCTAACATCCCCAATGTTAAAACGTATAGACATCTACTTTCCGGGGATTGGAATAATTTTAACCTTATTGTTGGTATTTTTATTGGGAATTTTTGTAACCAATGTGTTGGGAAAACGATTTTTAAATTGGCTTGAATCATTAATAAATAATATTCCGTTGGTTAACACAATCTATCACCCCATCAAACAAATCACTCAAGCATTTACCGGCTCAACAGGAAAAAATTTTCAAAGTGTTGTTTATATCCAATATCCTCGGAAAGGTTTGTGGACTCTTGCATTTGTTACCGGAGAATCAATGAATGAGAAAAACATAGAATATTATCACTTGTTTGTACCCACCACGCCGAATCCAACTTCGGGTGTTTTCATTATGATTCCAAAACAAGAGACTAAAAACACAAATTTGAATGTTGAAGAAGCATTAAAAAGCGTAATTTCCGGAGGAATGCTTGCTCCAAAAAAACATAAATTGAATTAACTGTGAGCATATACTATTTAGACGGCAATCGTTTTCATCGTTCTTTGTCTGCTGGAATAAGACGGTTATTATCTCGACAAGATTATCTAAATAAAATCAATGTATTCCCTGTTCCAGATAGTGATACTGGTACAAATATGGGATACACTCTCTCCTCCATAGAAGATGGGTACCCTATTCATAAAAACGATACCATTGCTTCGGTAGCATTCGGTGTAGCAGAGTTAACTATCAATAATGCACGAGGAAATTCTGGTGCTATTTTAGCCCAGTTTTTCTCTGGTTTTGCTGAAGGGGTAAAAAACAAAACCAAACTTACAACCAAAGAATTTACCTCTGCGTTACAAGTTGCAAAACAATATGCTTATAACGCTTTATTAACACCAACGGAAGGCACAATTTTAACCGTCATAAGTGATTGGATAAATGCAGTACATGTCAGAAGTACAACTATTACCGATTTTAAAAATTTGTTTGTCCATGGATTAAATGTATCAAAAAAATCACTGTCAGAGACAACATCAAAACTTAAAGCACTTTCTAAGGCCGGGGTTGTGGATGCAGGAGCTCAAGGATTTGTAGATATTTTGGAAGGGATCAATACATTTATCGATAGTGGTGAAGTAGAAGAAATGTCTTCACAACAAACTAAGATATCACCTGAAATTGACACTATTTCTTTTGATGAAAAATACAGATTTTGTACGGAATGTATTATTCAGGGTTCAAATCTCAATCAAACTATTCTAAAAAAATCATTGATGAGTTTAGGTGATTCTATTGTCGTTGCAGGTCATTCATTAAAACAAAAAATTCATATTCATACTGATAATCCGAAAAGAGTGTTTACGTTGTGCAATACATTTGGGAAAGTTTCTGATGAAAAAGCAGATGATATGATTCGTCAGCAGCATGATGCCCACGGACTTCATCAAGATATTGCTCTTGTGGTAGATTCCGGTTGCGATTTACCCGAGGAAATTCTCCGTCAATACAATATTCATATGGTACCTGTCCGATTGAATTTTGGACCCGAACATTTTGTTGATAAAGTTAGTATTTCATCATCAGAATTTTGGGAAAAACTTGACAATAATCCTCATCATCCGCAGACATCTCAACCAACTCCAGGTGACTTTCTTAGGCATTACCAATTACTTTCAAGTCATTATAAACAGACCATTTCACTCCATATACCAGCAAATTTGAGTGGAACATTTCAATCGGCTGTTTTAGCGTCTCAAAAAATTAAGTCTATGCCAATAACCGTTATGGATTCAAAAAATGGTTCCATTGGCATTGGGCTCATTGCAATCCGAGCCGCTGAAGCTATTTCTGCTGGTAAATCTGTGGAGGAAATTCAATTAACTATTCAAGAAGCTATTCAGAATACATCGCTTTATTTGGGGTTAACAACTCTTAAATATGGAGTTCGTGGTGGTCGGTTGCCTGCCTCAGTTAAAACCATTGCTGACGCATTTAGAATGAACCCAATTCTATCATTTACAGACAAAGGACTTAAACCCGTTGGTGTAACATTCGGGAGAAAAAATATTTTACAAAAATTAAAACAATTTATTGTAAAAAAAATGGATTTATCCCAACCAATTAAACTAGGTATTTCTCATGCAAATTGTGCAGAAATCGCAGAGGAATTTTCAAATGATTTCTCTAAAATGATTGGTAAAGAAAATGTTTTTATATCTGAAATAGGCCCTGCATTAGGCTCACATTCTGGTCCCGGTGCCATGGTCATAGCCACCCAAACCCTCGGAGAAATTCAATATGATTAATCCCTGGATCATTCTATTTATTTTGATATTTATTAGTTACTTAACCGGTTCTACACCTACAAGTATCATCGTTGGAAAAATCTCAAAAGGAATAGATATCCGAAACCATGGCAGTGGAAATGCTGGTGGCACCAATGTATTCAGGGTGTTAGGATGGAAACCCGCTTTAATCGTTGTGAGTGTTGATGTTTTTAAAGGATGGCTTCCCACGGCAGTTTATGCCGTAAATATCCATTCATTCACACCATTAGATGATACAGGAGTTCTCCAGATTATTTGTGGTTTTTCAGCGGTAATTGGACATACTTACCCGGTGTTTGCAGGATTCAAAGGAGGAAAAGGTGTAGGAACTTTGGGAGGAATGCTCATCGCATTATTTCCCATTGCAATCCCTCTTTGTTTATTAATTTTTGCTTTGGTACTCATGTTGACCGGTTATGTATCCCTGGGTTCTATTATTGCGTCCTCGTCTTTGCCTGTGATTCTTTTAATTTTACCGGTGATTACTACCTTAAACTCACCTTCATTATCCTTATTAATTTTTTCCTTATTGATCCCCTGGTTTGTAATCTATACTCATCGTAGTAATATTTCCCGTTTAAGAAATGGGACAGAGAATCAATTTAAAAAAGCGATGATTCTAAATCGAAAACCTTAATTCCCAGAAGTTGGATGAATAAAATAAGATCCAAATGGGTTAAATCCAAAATCAATCCCTATACTTCCAGATCCCGAAACAAAAAAACGAAATCCGACACCATATCCTACTAAAATATTCGGCTTACTATTAACACGTATATTTTTCAGAGCAAAACCTGTATCAATAAAATAGACCATATCTATTCCTAATTCTGACCCACCATAATCTTTACGTCTTATTAAAGAATGCTGAAGTTGAATGCTTTGGTAAAGAGCATGATATCCTTCAATATCATGTTGTGTTGATTCAGGGTTTTGCCAAGGGATTGGAGAATAACCTCTAACATAATCTTCCCCACCGATATACACAAAAGAAAATGGTGGTAGGTTTTCTGATGATTGAATAAATAAAGAAGATTTGAATGAAATAACTGGATTTCCATACGCTTTTGATAATTGGATATAACGAGTGTAATTAATACTTAATTTGTTGTGATTTTGAGAGTTTTTCAATCCAATTCTTGGTTTAAAATGGACAACCAAATGATGCCCTGTTGTGGGATCAATAAAAATATCCCGGGAATCATATTGATATATCATGTTTAAGTATGCATAATCATGAATGAGTGACGTTTCAGGTAAACGCCATCGATTATCGGTGATTATATGTACAGTATCTAGAGATATGGACTCTCTCCCTATTTTTAATTGAAATTTATGCTCTTCCCCTACATGAATACCCGTACCTACATAGCCTCCTTTTTCTTGATACTTATAAGAATAAACAGGACCATCAGAATGATAATTATAAATCCCTGTGTTAAAAGAAACATGGTCTCCTGTGATCCATGGATCTTCAAAATTAAAAAACCAAGTTTTTTCCTGACCAAATAACATTCCTACTGAAAGTTTCTGATTTAATCCTCTAAAATTAATAAAAGCTATTCCTCCTCCATAAGATATCCCCTTCCCTTCATCATAATCAATTAATGGAAATGGAAGGAATCTAAACGTTTCTCTAACACTCACTTTATATGTTGAATTAATTCCAACTATTTCAACACTGGAAAAAATACCTAAATTATAAATTCTATTTTTATCCTTTAAGAGCATGGAAGAATCTAAGGCACCGGGAATTGGATGTTGAATTTCTCTCAATATAATTTTGGGATGAGTGTAAACATTACCTACGATTTGGATTGAGTCCATAACAGACCCAAATACACACCGACAAAACAAAATAAAAATGATTCCATTTTTTCCAATTAAATTTGATAATGTGTACATTGATTTGAAAATATTAGCTAAAAAAAAAGGTCTCCAAAATGGAGACCTTTTAATTTAATGGTGATTATTCTATTTTCTTCCACGTGCCATTTTGGATCTAGCAACATGACCATTTTTATCTATGAAATAGAGATATCCGGATTCACGTTGGACTCCAGCACTTGCAACTTCTTCAGCATTTCCACCACCTTTTTTTCCTCTCGACATTTTTGAACGCCAGACATTACCATTCTTACCCAGGTAGTATAAGTACCCTTTTTCCTTTGAAACTCCTGTTGTTTTTACGACTTCAGCCATAATTTCTCCTCGATTAATCGTTATTAAATTAGTTTTAAAGAATGAACTTCATGTCGGAAGTGTACGTATTGAATAGAATACGGAGCAAGTGTTTTCTCGACGAGAACCGAATATGCCATAACTGGGTGTAATTTCTACTCAAATGTTAAAATAATTATATAAATATTAAAATGAAATAGTGCTGTAAATTATTTTGTTTCTGTCATATTCAATTCGGTAATTTTGGTTCAATCATGGTAATAAAATTAAATTGGTTTCTTCGCTATTGACCAGCAGCTTACACCTGTACATCGTTTCGGCGGACAGGCAGTACCGT